>NZ_MQTY02000073.1:0-5312 GCF_016082285.1 Spiroplasma sp. Moj | reverse complement strand
TAGTGATAATTTGTTAGCTTTGCCACCTTTTTTAAATTTTTCTATTTCAGCAACCTTTAAAATATCTAACATTTTATTAAAAGTGGCTTGTTTTATTCCTGTTAATCGGAATAATTCTTTATCATTAATAAAATCAAATTTATCAAATTTCATAATTTTAGATTCCTATAATTTCTATTTTAAATATATTTTATAGGAATTTTAAAATAACTAGGTTATGCAAGAAGTCTAATAAGCTACATTCTAAATATCAAGGCGAAACATTAAACAAACGGGTAAATGAAAAAATATTTGGAATTAGTGGAAAAGGGATGACATTACATAAAAAAGATGTTTTTATCCCACAATCAGTGTTAAATGTTTTTAAAAATGATTTTTCTGAAGAAGGAAAATATGATTAGCAAAAAATAAAGTGTTAAGTTAAAAAACTTGACTCTTTTTTAATTTCAGGTATTATATAAAAGATGTTAAATTTTATAGTTTAACATGAACGCAGAATTAGAAAGGAAATTATTAATGGTAAAATTACGTTTAAAAAGAATAGGTAAAAAGAAAGCAGCATTCTACCGAATTGTTGCAACAGATGCTCGTGTCAAACGTGATGGAGAATATATTGAGTTAATTGGAACATATAATCCTATTAATGGTGATGTAAAAATTAATCATGATCTTGCTTACAAATGATTATTAACAGGAGCACAACCAACTGATACTGTTCGTAATTTGTTAAGTAAAGAAGGCTTAATGACTAAATTGCATAATGAAAAATATGCTGCTAAAACAACAAAGAGTACAAAAGAAAAGGCAGCAACAGATAAAAAAGCAAAGGTAACAAAGAAACCGAAGGCAAAGACAACAACAGATGCCAAAAAATAGTTGTAATTAAGTGTGGTGTTAATTAATGTATATTACTGAACTTAAAAATTTAATTAATCCGTTAATTTGTCAGGATGATAATGAATTATATTATGAAATTCGTCAAATGCCATCGACAAATGTAGGAGAAATTAATTTATTAGTAATGTGTAATGAAGAAGTGTTAGGATATGTTGTTAGTAAAGCAGGAATAATTGCTAATAGCTTAAGAACTTTATTAAATATTAGAGCACATGTTGATCAAAATAAAGTTAATATTAAGTTTGAGGTTTTATAGATGGAAACTTTGTTAAAAATTTTTAAACTTAAAAAGCCCCATGCAATTAAAGGTGAACTTAAAGCAACTTTATTAATAAACATTAAAAATATAAATAAATTGCTTAATAAATTAATGTTTATTCAAGTTCAAATGATTTATACGCCAGTAACATTAATTAAAATTACTGCTACTAAGCAAGATTATATTTTAAAATTTAAAGAGTTTACTAATATTAATGAGGTAATAGCTTTTAAAGAATGCTATTTATTTGTTCAAAAAGCAAATTTGAATTATACAGAAGTTATTAATCAGGAAAATTTAATTAATTTTACAGTCTTTCATAATCAAAAAAAAATTGGGATTTTAGTAAATCAATTTGAAACTAAGGCACATCTTGTTTTTGAAATTAAAACAACAGATGGTACATTAATAATGATTCCAAATGTTGATGCATATGTTGAACAAGTTGATCTGCAACAACAAGAAATTATTTTAAAAAAGGTGATTTAAAATGAAAAAGTTTACAGTATTAACTTTATTTCCAGAAATGTTCAATAATTTTATGACAACATCAATTATTAAAAAAGCACTTTATGAAAAATTAATTGCAATTAAAATTGTTGATATTCGTGATTATAGCATTGACAAACATCATCAAGTTGATGATTACCAATATGGTGGTGGTGAAGGAATGGTTTTAATGATTGAACCATTAGTAGCAGCGATTAAAGCTCACCAAACAAAAGACAGTGTAACAATTTTGTTAACACCACAAGGTAAGCAATATGTGCAAGAACAAGTGCAACAATTTGCAGCAAATGATAATGATTTAATTTTAGTTTGTGGGCATTATGAAGGCTTTGATGAAAGAATTTTATATTATATTGATTATGAATTATCAATTGGTGATTATATTTTAACTGGCGGTGAATTAGCTAGTATGGTTGTAATTGATAGTGTTACTCGTTTATGTGAAAATGTAATTAATACACAATCACATCTCAATGATTCTTTTTCTAACAATCTATTAGATTATCCTGTTTATACAAAACCAGTTGAATATGATGGCTATTATGTTCCTGAAGTTTTATTAAGTGGTCATCATCAGAAAATTGCCCAATGACGAGAATATGAAGCATTAAAAAAAACTTGATTAAAACGTCCCGAACTTTTAGAAAAAAAAATTTTAACCACAGAACAACAAATATTATTAGAAAAAATTAAAAACGAAAAAAGGTTTAACGACCGTAGAAAGGAAAAAAACAGTTATGAAGATGAATTTAACAGAAGAAATTACAAAAGATCAACTTCGTAGTGATTTGCCACAATTTTCTTCAGGAGATAAAATTAAAATACATTATAAAATCCAGGAAGGAAATAAGTTTAGAATTCAAGCTTTTGAAGGAGTAGTAATTAAGTTACAAGGTAGCGGAATTGCAGAATCAGTTACAATTCGTAAAATTAGTAATAGAGCTGGCGTTGAAAGAAAATTCCCTTTACATTCGCCATTAATTGATAAGATTGAAATTGTAAAATATGGACGAGTTCGTCGTGCTAGAATTTATTACATGCGTAATCGAACTGGTAAAGCTGCTCGAATTAAAGAGATTATTAAAACAAAATAACCCTAAAAGACTGATAAAGTCTTTTTAATTTGTATTAAAATAATAACACAAGGAGGAAACACAATTATGTGTGATAAGAAATTTTCAATTCCCAAAGAATTTATTAAAAATAATAAGAGGGTTTATAAACTTGCTGAAACAGCTGATGTTATTATTGAAGTAGTTGATGCAAGAATTGCACATTCTGGTGCTAATCTTTTAAATTATGCGAAATTAAATGATGTGAAAAGAATAATTTTATTTTCAAACACACAAAAAGCTGATGTTGAGCAAACAAAAAAATGAATGGAATATTATCATAGCCAAGAAATTTATTGTCAAATGTTATTATGTCATGAAGAGCAAACTAGTAAAGAATATCAGCGGTGTTTAGCCAATTTTAAGAAACTTTTAAAAAAGTATGCTAATAAGAAGATATTAATTATTAGTTTACCAGATAGTAATAAAGAACTTTTATTAGAAAAAATGTTTGATAATAATGAAACATTTGAAAAAGGAAGAGGAATATTTTTTACCCGTGAAAAAATTTATCGTTATAATAATGTTGAATTTATTGACACAGTACCAATTACAGGGATTAATTTTTCTCAACCAGATGTTTATTGAAATACACAAATTTTAGGACTTTTTAAAATAGAGGATAATACAGAAATAGTAGCAATTAAAGCATTCCAATTGTTATTAACAAAATATCAAAAAAAATTAGAAACAGCATATAGTGTTCGAATTCAACCAAAATCATCAGTAAAACAAATTGTTAAAGAATTTATTAAATTAATGACAACAAATTTATCTTTACCTGATAGTGAAACAACCGATAATTTACTTCTATGTGCTAAATTTTTAGAATATATTAAAAAAGGGAAGAAGATTCCCGCAATTTCATTGGAATGAGTTGAAGATTATGTTAAATAATTTTTATTTAAAATGATATAAATTATTAAAAAAAGATTAAAAGGAGGAAAATAAAATGACAACAAATATTCATTGGTTTCCTGGCCATATGGCAAAGGCAATTAAACAAATTGATGAGCAAAGTAAATTAATTGATTTAGTAATTGAAATTGTTGATAGTCGAATTCCGTTTTCCTCTTCAAATCCATTGGTTGATAACTTACGTGGTTTAAAACCAAAGTTAATTATTTTAAATAAAAAAGATTTAGCGGACCCAGTTGCCATCAAGGCATGACTTGAATATTACCAATCGCAACAGATTGCTGTTTTACCATTGGATAGTAAGCATGGCAATATTACAAAATTAATTATTGAAAAAATTTATTTTGTTTTAGCTGGTAAAATTGAACGTGATCAAAATAGAGGAATTAAATCACCAAAACTAAAAGTAATGGTAATTGGTATTCCTAATGTTGGAAAATCTACTTTTATTAATGCTTTAATAAAACGAAATTCAACTCGAGTTGGCAATAAACCAGGTGTAACAAAAGGCCAACAATGATTAAAATTAAATCATCAAATTGATTTAATTGATACTCCGGGAATTTTATGGCCTAAAATTAATGACCCACAAGTAGCAATGAATTTAGCTTTTACACGGTCAATCAAAGAAGATATTTTACCAAAAGAAGAAATTTGCTTAGCTGCAATAAAATGAATGCATAAATATTATTTTTCTTTGTTAGCGAAGCAATATCATCTTTTACCAAGTGATAATTTTGATGTAACAGATGAACAAAAACTTTTTGAATTATTATTAGTAATGCAACAAAATCATTTTCATAAAGTTGATGAAGATAATGTTAATAATATTGTTACTAATTTTTTAAATAATTTATGAAATAATAAGTTTGGTTTAATGTCTTTTGAGTTTCCACCTGGAAGAGGAACAATTAATTATGAATAAATTTGAACAAGAGATTTTAATGCCATATCCTAATACAACAATTATGGTAGGAACTGATGAAGCTGGCCGTGGATGTTTAGCAGGTCCTTTAGTTGTTAGCGCTGTTATTTTACCGCTAAATTATGTTAACGATGAAATTAAGGATAGTAAAAAATTAACAGTAAAGCAACGAAATAAATTAGCAGATGAAATTATGTCTATTGCAATTAGTTATACGATTGAGATTATTTCTGTTGCAATGGTTGAAACTTTGAATCCTAAGCAAGCAAGTATTATTGGTATGCAACAAGCAATTGATAATTTAATGGTTAAACCAGATATAATTTTAACTGATGCAGAAAAGTTAGGACCATTTTATCATCACCAAGCAATTATTAAAGGAGATAGTCTTTCACAATCAATTGCGGCAGCTTCAATTTTAGCAAAAGTAACAAGAGATAATTTAATGCTCAAATTTGATCAAGATTATCCACAATATGATTTTAAAAATAATAAAGGGTACGGAACCAAAAAACATTTATTAGCATTACAAGAATTTGGAATTACATCATTGCATCGGAAAACTTATCGCGCTGTTCGTGAAGCTATGTTAAAAAATAATGTTAATTATAAATAGGCCGTATAAATTATTTTGGGGTCTTAAATTAATATCTTAGAAATTGTGGAATAATATACCACTTACTTATTTAGA
>NZ_MQTY02000072.1:0-5334 GCF_016082285.1 Spiroplasma sp. Moj | reverse complement strand
AAATAAAAAAAACAACCCTTTAATAAGAATTGTTTTAGCGCGTTTCGTTTTACAGTTTACAAGTGTTAAAATAGAAATTTGAAAATTAATGGATAGTGTTAAAAGACAAAGAGATATTATGGATATGTTTTCTAATTTAAATATATCTAAGATGACAATCACAAATATTAATAAAGAGGTTGATTTTACTAAATTATTTAAAGAACAATTAAAAACAAAAACTGAAAAAATAATTGTCCAAACACCATATTTGTATGCTGGCGTTGATGATTCTTTTAGTAATTTAACAAAATATAAAAAAATAGAAAAAAATATGTTTAGAACAGCATATTTTCATACTGGGTATGATGAAATAAAAAGCACTAAAAGTAAAAATGTTCTAAAAGATAAAAAAATTTTTATTGTTATGAAATCGGTAAAAATAAATACTATCTTATTAAAAAATATAAAAAAAGAATTTTTATATTTTTTAAATCAAAATTTTAATATTGAAAATTGTAAGTTAACGCTAGCAGGTGATGGAGCAAAATGAATCAAAAAATTTGCTAATGAAATTGGTGCAATTTTTATTTTAGATCAATTTCATTTAATGAAAGAATTAAAAACAATATTTCCTTATAGAAGAAGAAAACTTACTAAAAATTTAACCGATAATGAAAAAATAAGAAAACAAATTTATTGAGATATGAATAAATTATTTAAAAATGGCGATCCTGATGAAGCAATAAAATATTTAAAAAAATTAATTACAAGAAAAAGTGTTAAAGAATATCCATTTTTAAAAGATAAAAAAGAAAAAATTAAAGATTTCATTAAATATATCAAAAATAATTCTGAGGGTATTAAAGTTTATAAAGAGGATTGATATATGGGATCTTGTACTGAACCACAAATTTCGCATAATGTAAAATGATTAAAAGGATATGGTGCTAAATCATATAGTGAAAAAGTTTTTAAAAATATGATTGCAATGAAAATGGCGAAAGAAAATGGAGTTAATTTAATTGAGTTTTATCTTAATAAATTAAACAAAAAAAATGAGAAAGAATATAATTATTATTTTAAAAATGAAGACAAACATAATCAGCAATTTTTAATAAATAAAAATTTTGCTCATCAAGCACAATGTTTTGTTTAAAATTTAAAGTATAAATCAATAATTTAAAATAAATTTATTAAATAATTTGCGAATTATTATTTTTTGTATTGTAAGTTATTACTTTTATGTTATTATTAAGTTAATTAAAAAAGATAAATTTATCTTTTTCTTAGGAATTTTATTTTAGTAGATAAATATTTATTAAAATAAAGTATCACCAACCGAATATTTTACGCCATCTTTAGTTAATCGCTCACGTTCTGTTGGATTAGCAGGACTATCTAAATTACTGTTAACTCCTTCTCGCCAAACCTCATTAACTTCTGCTGGATTAAATAATTGCTGAACTCCCATTCCAACAACTGAGCCTTCTGCTAAAAAGCTTAAATCATAATCTTGTGGATTTCTTTTAGGGTCAATAACTTCACCATATTTATTTAAAGGATCTAATGGAAAAGGATATTGAGATTTTTTCTTTACTCATAATATTTGGGTTTTTGTACCAGTTTCTGGATTAACTTCGGGGTCATAATTTGGATTAGGTTTACCATCAATTGATGGTACAATTAAATCATTTTGATTAGGATTTTTAGCTGGATCTCACGCATATCATTTAGGTAATAAAGTTGGTACTAAATTAGAAATTTTATATTTTATTTGATATTTTGCTTTATTTTTTCTATCATCATGACTAACAACAATATCATAAATATTTGTGCCATCTTTGCCTTCCGTAACACGTTGATCTTTCATATTGTAAACAAATTTGTTATTAATAACTTCAACAGGTTGACCATTTACTGTCATTCATTCAGATGAGTCATTAAGTCCATCAAATTGTAAATGCGCAGTTGTATGAAATTCTAATGTCCCACCATAAGTATCACTTACTTTATCAGGCTCTAATTGGATTGGTTTATCAGAAACCATCCCTTGAGTAGAATCATTTGGATTAACAATTTGTCCCGGAAAAAAATTTAATCTAGCACTTAGTGACTTACCTCAATAATTTTCTGATAATTTTATATTAATCGGTGTTTCAAAAGTTCATATTTCTTGATTGCCAGTATTAGAATTTTTAAATTTAAAAACAGTTGTTGCTTTACGTGTACTATTATTAAATGAAAATGGTTGAATATATCGTTCTCATTTTGAATATTCATTTCCTAATACATTTTTTATAGTTGTAGTTAATAATGTTGTTAAATCCTTTCCTTTTCCAGTTGGATCATTTATATTATTTTTATCTTTCAAACCACCTGAATAATCAGATGTTAAATTAATTTCTTTATTTAAAGCATTATTTAAATTATTTTTAACACTTTGTAAAGAAAATGATGAATGGAACGTAATTACTTTATAATTAATTGAGGCTTCAGACCCACCCGTGTTTCACCAATGCCCCCCTTTTGTGTTTGTGCAACTAAAGATAAAAAAACATATATATTGGTTGAATCATGTCACAAATAATAACCAGCATAAGCTGAGTTACTACCAAAATTTGAATAATGAGCTTTGGCATTTGACAAAAACTTATTATAATTATGACTACCAATACCACTATCCATTTTATTTGATGAAATTGCTGATGTATTAAATGTTCTATCGTTTAAAGTATCCGAATTATATCTTGAATTAGCTAATCCCTGTATTTCAATCGTAAAACTAGAATAATTTTTTTTAAATGTATTTCAATCATCAGCATATTGTTTTCAATTAAATGAAATTGTTCTGGAGTTAGGATGCGGATCACAGGTTCCTCCATCTCAACAAAATCGTTGTGAATTGGACCAAGTTTGTTTATCTTTAAAAGTTGGATATGTTGGGTCGATATTATATTGACTATTAGAAATATTATTTAAATAATTTTTGGTTAAATTTATTGCCTTTGATGAAAAAACAGTTGAGCCTAAAATTGATAACAATAATAATGTACTTAACAATATATTTATTCAAGTCTTCATTTTTAATTATTCCTAATTTTTAATGCTAGTATCTACTACATAAAAGTCATGCACTACACTAACAATAATATAATAACTTAAGTAATAAGTCAAATTTTTTTATAAACTTGACTAACATTTTAGACTGTGCACCTACCCACATAAGTTCAGTTTTCTAAAGTCTATCTTTTCTTCTCATAAACTTTCTACATTTATAGGAAACATTTGATATTTTACAAAAATTTGTTCATTAGACTTCTTGCATAACCTATTAAAATAATTGTAAATATTTTTAAAAAGATACTAATAGCAAATTATAATTTTAATTAATTATGTCTTTTATTTAAAAATTTAATATTTTCCTACAACGAAAAATGACTTTTTTATTTAAATTATTTAATTTTAAATACATCTTCTATGCTATCTATAATAATTGCAAATTATAAATTAGACTTCTTGCATAACCTAGTTATTTTAAAATTCCTATAAAATATATTTAAAATAGAAATTATAGGAATTTTAAAATAACTAGGTTATGCAAGAAGTCTAATAAATAGTGAGACTATTCGGAAATGAAGCGGTTATTGATTACTCAATTGTGGCGATTCGTGTTTTAGAAGCAGTTCAAATCAATGAAGAACAACAGGGAGAATTATTAAATGAAATTAAATAAATATATTGATCATACTTTATTGAAACCAGATGCAACTATAGTAGAGATTAAAAAATTATGTGCTGAAGCAAAAGAATATGATTTTGCATCTGTTTGTATTAATCCAACTTATGTTCAATTAGTGCATAATTTATTACAAGATACTACAGTTAATGTTTGTGTTGTGTTGGGTTTTCAATTGGGGGCGAATGCTACCATAATAAAAGTGACAGAAATTTCAACGGCATTAGCCGATGGAGCAACAGAAATTGATATGGTAATGAATATTAGTCAGTTTAAATCAAATAATTATGATTTAGTTCGTGCCGATATGGCAGCATGTAAAAAAGCAGCTGGGCAACATATTGTAAAAGTAATATTAGAAACATGCTTATTATCTGATACAGAAATTATTAAAGCGTGTCAGTTAGCAGAAGAAGCAGGTCTTGATTTTGTTAAAACTTCAACAGGTTTTAGTAAAGCAGGTGCAACGATTGCCAATGTTAAACTAATGAAAAAAACAGTTGGAGAACGTATGCAAGTTAAGGCAGCTGGTGGAGTGCGTACTAAAGATGATGCTTTAGCAATGATTACAGCAGGAGCAACGCGAATTGGAACAAGTGGAGGTGTTAATATTATGGAAAATAAACCACATCGAACAGGTTATTAGTTGACATAAAGCAGCAAAGGAAAATAAAAAATAATGTATTTTTTAAAAAACAAAAATTTAGAAGCAACTCTTAGTTCTGATCCGTTTGAATTAATTTCATTAAAAAAAGCTGGCAAGGAATATATTTATCAACAAGATAGTACATGAAAAAAATCGTGACCAATTTGTTTTCCAATCACAGGAAAGTTAATTAATAATGAATATCAATTAGCAGATAAAATTTATACGATGATGGGGCATGGGTTTTTTCGTGCAATTACTGTTTGAAAAGTTCTTACTTATACAGCAGATACATTAGTGGTTGAATATAGAGCAACAAAAGAATTTTATCATCAGTATCCATTTTTGTTTAAATTGGAAGTAACATATCAATTAGAAGCAAATAAATTAATTAATAAAGTTAAGATTACTAATCTTGACTTAAAATCATTGCCATATAATTTTGGTTGACATCCAGCATTTATTTGTGATGAGCATACTGGTAAAATTATTTTTGATAATCCACAAATAATTACCCATATTCCTGGTGGGACTTTTTTAGGTTCAGAAATGAAGAAAGAAACAAATTCTCAGTTTTTAATAAATCAATATGATTTTACAACTGGCCAATGTTATGCGTTACTAAAACAAACAACAAACAAAGTTTTAATTGTTGATTCAACTCGAGAAATTAGTTTAACAACAAAAGGTTATCCAAATGTATTAATTTGAAAATGTCAAAATGATGCAAAATATATTTGTGTTGAACCATGAGATGGCCATCAAGATGACATTAATTATCAAACAATTCCGCTTGATCAAAAACCATGAATTAATAAGTTACCATCACAACAAACAAAAATATATTGTTTAGAAGTAGAATTTAAAAAATAAAACCTCTTACTTGTTAAGAGGTTTTCATCAAAAATGAATATATTAGACTTCTTGCATAACCTAGTTATTTTAAAATTCCTATAAAATATATTTAAAA
>NZ_MQTY02000071.1:0-5340 GCF_016082285.1 Spiroplasma sp. Moj | reverse complement strand
AAAGACATAATTAATTAAAATTATAATTTGCTATTAGTATCTTTTTAAAAATATTTACAATTATTTTAATAGGTTATGCAAGAAGTCTATTAAAAATTTCGAGTCTTGTTTGATATGGTGGATGATAAAAATAATTATTGTCAGATAAATGACATTAAAAAGTTTCTTATTTAAAAATACGGGTTATTAATTATTTTAAGTTTAGATTATATTTAGGTTTTTATTTTTTATGATAGAATAATAAAGTATTATTTATAGAGAAATAAAATGTGAAAAAGAGGAGAAAAAATGAGGGACGAAATTAAAAAAGAAGAAAAAGTAGATAATTCCGATAGTTATAGCAATGAGGATAGTTTTGTAAATATTTATAAGTATGCGTTAAAAAAAGGAAATAGTCCATTTTATAAAACCTTTTTAATGGGTTTAGCCGCTGGTTTATTTATTGGATTTGGTTATATTGCTGCAATTATGGCAACAAAGGGAAATTGAGATAATATCCCAATTGGTTTAAAAAGTTTAGTATTTGGTCTTGTCTTTACTGTTGCAATTACAATAATTGTTTTTCTTGGGGGAGAAATGTTTACATCAAATTCTTTAGCATTAATTGTTGTTTTTAAAAAACAATTAAATGTTGGAAGATTTGTTAGTAATTTATTTATTGTTTTAAGTGGTAATTTCCTAGGTTGTTTAGTGATGGCTGGTTTAACAGCGTGAAGTGGTTTTTTAAATCATATGCCTGGTTCTGAAACTGATTTTTATAATAATGCGGTAATCTTAATTAATGGAAAATTAGAACACAAATGATGAGAAAACTTTGGGAGTGCCATTTTATGTAACTTTTTAGTTGCTGGTTCGATTTATGCTGCACATACAACTAAATCAGCCGTTGCTAAATTCTTTGTTGTAAATTTAATTATTATGGCTTTTGCAATTTCTGGATTTTCGCATGTAGTTGCTAATTCATATTTATGATTTTTACAACCATTTTTAAAAATTTTTGAAACAAGTGGTGGTTGAGCAGATTTTGTAAAATTTGCTTACAATGTTCAATTACCAACTTTAATTGGAAATTTCTTAAGTGGAGGAATTTTCTTACCATTTTTATATTATTTTATTTATCGAAAAGATGTAAAAGAAAAATTAACACTTTAATTGCTTTTGAAAAAAAGAAATGTTGTTACTTTAATAACATTTCTTTTTTAATTATTTTATTGTTTCAATGATATTATTAATTGTAAGATATTGATAATGGAGGGGAAAATGAGTAAAAATATTTATACAGTTAGTGAAATTAATTATTATTTAAAAACAATAATTGAACAAGAACCAAATTTAATTAATATTTCTCTACAAGGAGAAATTTCTAATATTACAAATCACTCTTCAGGACATGTTTATTTTACAATCAAAGATGATAAATCCCAAATTCAGGCAATTATGTTTGCGTTTAATGCAAAAAACTTACAATTTAAATTAAAAGAAGGTTTAAAAATTATTGCAACAGGTTCTATTAAAGTATATGAGCCGCAAGGAACATATAGTTTACAAGTAGTTACTTTATCTTTACAAGGTGTTGGTACTTTGTTTTTAAAATATGAAGCCTTAAAACAAGAATTAAGTAAAAAAGGTTGGTTTGATCAATCTTTAAAAAAACCAATTCCACGTTTTCCAAATAATATTGGTGTAATAACAGCTCCAACTGGTGCTGCCATTCGTGATATTATTACTACAATTCATCGCCGTTTTCCCCAAGCAAACATTTATTTATTTCCAAGTTTAGTGCAAGGAAGTGACGCAAAACATGATATTCGAGCAAAAATTAAGGCAGCACAAGCATTTACTCCGCAGTTTGATACATTAATTGTTGGTCGTGGTGGAGGCAGTATTGAAGATTTATGAGCTTTTAATGAACTTGAAGTTGTTGAAGCAATTTATCAAGCAACTATCCCAGTTATTTCAGCTGTTGGTCATGAAATTGATTTTACTTTAGCTGATTTTGTTAGTGATTTACGAGCATCGACACCAACGGCGGCGGCTGAATTAGCAACACCTGATCAGAAAGAATTAGTTAATTATTTGCAACAACAACGCCCTCATTTAATTAATCTTATTAAAGGCAAAGTTGATAAGATGCAAGATAAACTAAGCGAATTAAAAAATAGTTATGTTTTAACAAAACCCCAAGCATTATATACACAATCTGAGCATTCTTATCAATTATTATTAAAGCAGTTTAATGTTTTACAAGAAACATTCTTTATAGCAAATAAAAATATGATTCAAAATTATTATCAAAAATTAGTAAGAACAATTCAACAACAAATTTTAACAATTGAACATAATAAAAATAATTTAATAAGTAAATTAGACTTATTAAGTCCTTTAAAAACATTAATTCGTGGTTATAGTATTACTTACAATGAAAATAAAAATGTGATATCAGCAACCAATGATGTTCAGAATAATGATATAATAATGACACGTGTACAAGATGGAATTATTCAATCAATTGTACAAGCAATTAATAAGGATGGTGAAAAAAATGACAAATAATAAATCATTTGAACAAATTTTAGAACAATTAAAGCAAATTGTTAATGATTTAGAAAATAATCAATTCCCATTAGATCAAGCAATTGATGCTTTTGAAACGGGCATTAAATTAACAAAATTAGCGGAAACTAAATTACAAGATATTAAAGATAAAGTCACTAAAATTGTTAAGGATAATAACCCAACTGATTTTAAAGTTGATGAAGAATAATTTATTATGGCAGGGCAAATTTTTGAACGTAGTGGCTGAGTTAAAAAAAATAATATTAAAATTTGAAAAAAATTGCATGAGTTAAAATTAAGTCGGGTAATTTTAAAAGATTTTAAAACTTTTGATGAAAAAGATATTTTAATTAAAAATTTTGTTTATTTATTACGATTAAATAATTTAGATGAGCAAGAATATTTTGATAGTATTATTTTAATTAAAGTAGTTTTAATTTATTATCATATGCAATATATTCGTCATACCGGTGTAAAACGTGAACAAGAACAAATTTTAAAAGTAATTAAGGAATTAAAAAGCAAAATTTTTGTTAATTATCTCGATGATAATTATGAGGAAATAATTTTTGCAAATAATGACATTACAAATTCAAAAATTAAGATGTATTATAATTTTAATTTACTTTATAATTTTATTGCTAATATTTTTTATCAACCTTTTGTTAACCTTCCAAATCATGAATTATATTTTAATTATGGTTATTATCTTGTTTTTTTAATTAATTTAACAGTAATGAGAAAGTTATTAAAGGATAGTAGTAATGTTGAAATTTATAAAATAAAATTAGATGTAACAGCTTACTGTCATTATTTGATTGGAAAAATTACACCATTATATTTCAATAATTTTGTTCAACAAATTAATTATTTTTTACAAAAGTATTAAGTGGGGTTAAAAGATGAAATTACAAGATTATCAGCATCATACTGATTTAAAAAATTTAAAAACAAAAGCTTTAATTGAATTAGCAGCGGATGTTCGTCGTCTTATTATTGAAATAGTTACCAAAAATGGGGGACATTTAGCTAGTAATTTAGGGGCAGTTGAATTAACAATTAGTTTATTAAAAACTTTTGACATTGACAATAATGATTTGATTATTTTTGATACTGGTCATCAAACTTATGCTTATAAAATTTTAACTGATCGTAAAGCACATTTTTCAACGATTCGCTTACCTGATGGCTTAGCGGCTTTTCAACATATTAACGAAAGTAAATATGATCATCTTTCTAATGGCCATGTGGGAACTGGTTTATCTACAGCAATTGCTTATAGTTATAATCAAAAATATAATAATATTATTTGTGTGATCGGGGATGCAGCATTTACTAATGGCTTGACTTTAGAAGCTTTAACTTATTTGGGAACAATTTCCAATAAAATTATTGTTATTTTAAATGATAATGGAATGAGTATTTCTAAAAATGTTAATATTTTACATACAACAGTTAGTAAAGTTCGAACTGGATGACTATATAGTAGTGCTAGTAAAGTTGCAAAAGTTTTACGTTATATTCCCCCATTAACATTATTATGATTAGGCCACCTATTAGTTGAAAAAATTATTCGTAGTTTTGCAATTCCAGGGTTATTTGCTGGTTTTAATTTAGATTATATTGGGACAGTGGATGGCCATAATTTTCGTAAATTAGCAAAAAGTCTTCGTCAAGCAAAAAAACGAAATGCAAGTGTTGTTCTGCACCTTAAAACAAAAAAAGGTTATGGTTATGGCTTAACCCAAGCAGAACAAGAGAAATATCATTCTTATAGTTTAACTGATAATAAACATAATGAATGAAGTTATTATGTTGCAAAAACATTGGAAAAAGTATTTCAAACAGCATCAGAAAAATTTTATTTTATTTCTGCTGCAATGCAAGCTTCAGTTCATTTAGAAGAATTTATGCTTCAAAATCCGCAATATTGTTTGGATGTTGGTTTAGCAGAGGAACACGCTGTGACCTTAGCTGCTGGTTTTGCTTTAGATCATCAAAAAGTAATTGTGAATATGTATGCTAGTTTTTTACAACGAACTTATGATCAAGTTTTACATGATGTTGTTCGTAATCATTTGCCAGTTGTTTTTTTAATTGACCGAGCTAGTTTAGCACTTGCAGATGGGGATAGTCACCATGGAATTTATGATATTGGGTTTTTAAATAGTATGGGTGATTTACCAATTATTAGTCAACCAGCAACTAGTGGTGAGTTTGATCAGTTATTAAAGTTAGCTTTAATTAATAAAAAAGATCCTTTTTTTATTCGTTATCCAAAAGGGGGAATTACGCAGCAAGTTTTGTCAGTAGCATTCTCAGTTGGACAGTGAGAATATGTTATTAAAAATCCTAAATCGCGAATTTTATTAATCACATATGGGAATAATGTAATTAAAGCAAAAACAGTTATCACAAAATTAGAAACAAAAAAAATTAATGTTATTAATGCTCGCTTTATTAATCCAGTTGATAGAGAAATGATAAAACAAATTAACATGGAAAAATATCAACAAATTATTATTTTTGAAGAAGTTATCAAAGAAACTGGTTTATATGCGAAGATTATTGATTTATTAATTAATCATAATGCAACAATTTCACATTATGGTTATGAAAATGGTTTAATTAAAAAAGAGATGAATAATCTTGAAGAAATTTTAAGAAACTTAATTAATTAAGAAATTGTGAGGTACCATATACATTTTAGACCAGTTAGTCTTTTAAAAATTTTAACACAGCTTCAGTTGGTGTTAAAAAATTTATGCTTTTATGTCGCCTAAC
>NZ_MQTY02000070.1:5029-5556 GCF_016082285.1 Spiroplasma sp. Moj | reverse complement strand
CATATAAATAGTATTTCTGACATAAATTAAAATAATTAATGACATTTTGATAAATATAATTTATTTCTTTTGTAAGTTTTTGTTGTAAATATCATTTTTTTATTTTTCGTTGTAATGAATATAATTCATTTTCAGTTGGAATGCTTGTTACCATATACTTTTTCATTTTAATCTCCATTCTAATTTAAAGACTAAATCAGTGGTCTAAAATGTATATGGTTTTCNNATNTNNTTTTGGGCGAGCNGTTGATTTTCTTAAATTTTTGTGATAAAATNANTTACNANTTAAAAAAGATTTTGAGGTTCTTTCAAACAAATTTGGGAACTTTTATAAAATTCTTCGCTTAACGCTTAGAATTTTTCCCAAGGATTTTGAAAAGCGCGGCAAAAGTTTTTTTAAACTTTAAGTAATTTTTCGCAAAACTTATGGAAATCACCGCGAGCCCAGAATAGTACAATATAATAATCACAATAATAATCATTCTAAATAACCTCCTTTCTAAAATAGATTTAAAATACTTGACTTG
>NZ_MQTY02000070.1:3249-5017 GCF_016082285.1 Spiroplasma sp. Moj | reverse complement strand
TATATATATATATATAATGTCAATAGGTCTTGATAAAAAGTTCAAGGTTAAAGAAAGGAAATAATAAAATGAAAAAACTTTTAAGTTTATTGAGTGTATTAACAATTAGCGGAACGGCAATGCCAAATGTCATTGCCGTGAGTTGTTATAAAAAATATAATGTTAGAGTTAAAAGGCAAAAACCGAAAAAATATAAATCTATTTATGAATTAATAAAAAATAAAGATTTAGGAGAATTAAAAGATAATTATGAAGATACTATTTTGCATGCAATTGTAAGATTAAATCCTAATATAAGTGTTAATGATATTAGAATTGTCAGAATTCCAAATAATAATATGGCTTTAATTGCCCACTCATATTCTACAAATACTGTAGATATTGGTGATGATGTTGATTGGGTATATTTTTCTATTTCCCCACAAGGAATGATAGGCAATTCAATGTTTTATAATGTTTTAACAAATGATGTTAACTTACAACCTAATAAAAATAAAATTCAACGACCAAAAGAAGCACCGCCAACGCCACCAACAACTAAAATAGAAGAACCAATTTATGCAACAGTTTTACCAAAAAGTCAAAGAAATATTCAAAGTAATGTTGTAGTACCACCAAAGCCAGCAAGAAATTTAAACAATCTTTTATTAAATACAAATTTAGGTGAATTACCAGATAATTTACCAGAAACAATTTTACAAGCATTAGTTTTTAATAATCCTAATATAAATTTAGATGAAATTAATTTATCAGAAATTACAACAAATTCTGCAAGAATTAATGCTATTGAAAATAGCACTAGATATTTAGGGAGTGTTATCGTTCAATTTACTTTAAATAATACAAAAAATAAAATAAGCAAAGAAGAAAAAAAACCAGAACCAAGTCCTGATTCAGATAATAATATTATTAATAAAATGATTATTAAATTTAATAATTTAAATTCTAATAATCATTCTATTAATTTAAATCGTATAAAAATTTTAGATAAAAATACTAAAGGCGGAAATTTAAAAGAAGGTGATACTTATATTGCCACAAACAATGGTGTTTATTTAAGATTTAATAATTGTGGTAAAATTTATAAATTTAATGGTTTAAATTTTCCAATAATTGATATTGAATTAGACGGCAAAGGTAGCGCATATGTTTTAAACAATACTGGTGAAATTTATCATTTAGATTTGTATGGGTGAGGACATCAACTAATAACAAATTCAAAAATAGATAAAGTAATAAGGCAATATAATGATCTTTCAAAAGAACAAAAACAACAAAAATTAAATGAAATAAATCAACATTTTCAAACATTATCTGAAAATGATAAAAAAGATTTTATTGATAAATTAAAAGCAATTGGTACATTTGTTATTGGTGCCGGAATTAGTGGTGTTGGAACAAAAATAACTGTTGGTGGTTCAGCAAGCACTACTATTGGAGCAGAAGCAACAGGAGAAGCTATTGAAATGACGCCGCTATTATCAGAAGGAGGTTTAACAGCAGCTGAAACTTTATCAGTTGCAGAAGGAACTGCAGTTGTTACTACAGAAGGAGCAGTTATTGGAGCAGAAGCTGGTACTGCTGCGGCTTTAGCACCAGAAACACTAGGTTTATCATTAGTAATCGGTGGATTAGTAATTGCCGGAACGGCAATAATTTGATGATTAAGTGGTCATGATAGTAATTCACAAGCAGTTAAACATGAATCACATAATCAATATAATGAAATTGAAAAATATTATAAATTTTTAGCTCATGATCAATTAAA
>NZ_MQTY02000070.1:0-3244 GCF_016082285.1 Spiroplasma sp. Moj | reverse complement strand
ATATTNANANTAATANNTGANATAAAATTAAACAAATTTATCAAGAAAANGCAAATAATTATCAAGAATTTAAAAAACAAATTAAAGTAACAATCACTAGTTTTCATAAAGAAGATCATAGTGGTTGGGGCGGATTAATCACTGATGAAGATACTAATATTTTAATTAATATTATTTATAATCATTTTCAAGAAATTAATAATCACTTTATTAATAATTCTAATCANGGTTGAAAAATTGTNACAAANACNATNGGNANTTATTTTATAATTGANGAAGAANAANAAAATGAAAAAAATATTAAGTCTTTTAGGTACAATCACTTTAATAGGAACAAGTACAACATCTTTAATTGCTTGTAATAATAAACCTAAAATACACGAATATACAAAAAAACAATTAACAAAATTAAAAGAAGAAAACAATATAAATACAAAAGATGGTATTTTAGAATGAATAGTACCCCAAGAAAAACCATTTAATCAAGTGGATAATAAATGATATTTTGCTATATGGAAACCTAATGATTCTATTTATTGAAAAATATCAAAATTTAAACACGATACAAATAATGGTAAAAAAATTGATGGTTGAGATCCATTAAAACCATATTATATTGATCTCTTTTTGTGGGTTTTTGAAACAAAAGAACAAGATTTATTAATAGATGATCAATCGGAAAGTAAATTAGAACGAATTTTTTGAAATCAAGATAAGGGACAAAATTTTAAAGCAGTTTATCGTTGGAATTTAGAAGATACTAATTTACCTAATTTAATTATTGATAAAAATGGTAATATAAAAGTTAATACATAATAAAAAGTCATTTTAATAAATGACTTTTTATATTTCTAATCTAATTAATGATAATTTTTCATTATTTTTATTAAATAATTGTAAATTATTAATATTAATTTGTTCTTTTTCTGTAAAAATTATAATGTCATAATTTCCATAACCCCATATACCTGATATTTCAATTTGATTTAATTTAAATAGTTTTTTATCAAAAGTTATTTTAATACTATAATCAATTAAATATTCGATTGTACTAATTCAATCTGTTTTAGAATAAAGTAATTTATATCATTCAGAAAAATAATTTAAATATTTTTCTATTTTGTCATTTGAAACAATTAAATTAGTTAAATATTTACCATATTCTCCATCTGATAATTTAATTTCTGATGGAATAAGAGAAGGAATATTATTATTTTCTAATTCATTTGTTATCGATAATCAGTTAAAATAATTTGCTTCTAATTGATAAATATGGTTTTCTGAAATATCTTTGTTTTTAACAATTACTTTAATTTTATTATCTTTGTTGTTATTAACATTTGTTTGTTGTTTTAAATTTCAATCAATAATTTGTCCAGTGCTTGAATCAATTAGAGGTTTAAGAGGTTCACCATCACCATTCCAACGATAAACTGCTTTAAAATTTTGTCCCTTATCTTGATTTCAAAAAATTCGTTCTAATTTACTTTCCGATTGATCATCTATTAATAAATCTTGTTCTTTTGTTTCAAAAACCCACAAAAAGAGATCAATATAATATGGTTTTAATGGATCTCAACCATCAATTTTTTTACCATTATTTGTATCGTGTTTAAATTTTGATATTTTTCAATAAATAGAATTATTAGGTTTCCATATAGCAAAATATCATTTATTATCCACTTGATTAAATGGTTTTTCTTGTGCTTTAATTTCTTTTCAATAATTTATTGGAATTGGTGGATTAGAACCAATAAAATCAAAATATAATGAATATATTTGTACTTGACAATCTGAAAAATAAAAATATCCTTCTTCCAATCTATTTGGTTTTGAAATTAGTTTTAAATAATAAGGAGCAATTAATTTAATATCATCATTATAACCTTTATTAATAGCAAATTTACTATATGTATAATTTGATAACATATAAATAACTTGTTTAAATATTTTAACAGCACTGTCATTAATAGATGTAGGATTATCTAGTTTTCAATTTTCAAATAAACCATCAATAATATCTTCGGGTTTTTGTCCTTCGAATTTTTGGCGTAGTTCAGCCGCTTTATTGGTAGGGTTACCTTTTTCATCATATTTTGCACCTTGAAATTTACGGTCATAATTATAACGATATGTTAAATAATTTAATAAAACTTTGTCTAAACCATTTTTATTTACCAAATCTAAAATATCTTTTCCTTGAATATAGTTTTTGGCTATACTTCATGGTAAAAAACTTTCAGTAAATCAATACTGAAATATTCTTACATTAGGGTTTGTTTCAATGGGCATTGATAGTAAAGGTACTAAACTAGCGTTTTCAATATTTGATGATGGATAAGAATAAACACCATTGACATTGCCTCAGCACTTAATATTACCAAATAGCATAGATTTAGGGTATTTAATTTCAATCCCAGTAAATACTGTATCTTCGGGTAATGATTTTTGTAAAACTAAATGAATACTATTTTGGTTTTTTCATTTGAAGTCAGTTATTTTGACTAAATGAGTAGATTTAATAATACCCACACCATCAGGTGAATAAGGGCGTTTATATTCTTCAATTATATAACATTCATTTTTGTTATCTTCGCTAATTGGTTCATTAATAGATACTATTTTTAAGTCTAATGTTTCTAAAAATTCTTTATTTTGTTTTGAAATATCATTGATTAAAATATCTTTTTCATCAATAATGATATAACTTGTGCTATTATCTTGTACTGTGGTATTTTGTTGAATTTGTAATTTAAAATTAAAGTCACTAATTTCATAACCCGTTATTTTAATATATTCATCTTTGTCAATAAAACCGATTTTAACGCTATTTTGAGAATAGTTCAAGGTTGGTTTTTGGTTTGTCTTAACAAGATTATTAATTTTATAAATATATAAGGTTCTTGCACGATCTTCTGTAAATAATTGTTCTAAATCTGGGTCGCTATACTGCGATTGAGTAGCAAAATCTAAAGGAATACTATCAATTGAATAATCAATNGGTTCACCTTTTTCTGCTAATTGTGCTAACATTTTTTCAGATGGTTTTAGCATTATTCTTGTTCTCCTTCTTCGTTATTTTTTAGTTGTCTGTTCAAAGTAGCATTCACAGGTAAGCGAACATCAACAATTAACTCATCAATATTTTTAATATTAAATGTTCTACTGTTTAAAATAGCATTATCATATTTAATTAACTTAATAATAAATTCAGTTAATTTAATTTCTCTAATATATATCANTT
>NZ_MQTY02000007.1:0-21516 GCF_016082285.1 Spiroplasma sp. Moj | reverse complement strand
TATTTAAAATTAAATAATTTAAATAAAAAAGTCATTTTTCGTTGTAGGAAAATATTAAATTTTTAAATAAAAGACATAATTAATTAAAATTATAATTTGCTATTAGTATCTTTTTAAAAATATTTACAATTATTTTAATAGGTTATGCAAGAAGTCTATTGAATAAATTANTCCGCTNNTAANTTANNAGCGGNATAATTTATTCTTTTACTTTTTAATTTCAATATCTTTTGCAATCTTATTTGACAGTATTAATAACAATATCTTTACCATANTTTNTCACTAACGACCGCAAAATAAAATATTGCTTTGTTTGCATAATTTCAACTCCTTAAAATTTTTAAAAAATTAACAAATTCATAAATATTTTTATACAAAGAGTAAAAACCAAAAATACAAAATGTATGTGGTTTCTACAAAATTGGATTGAAGGTGGTATTTCACAACAAAGTATTTTTTACACTCTATGTCATGAACTTGGACATTTGCTGCACTATCGTTATAAATTAGATTATAAAATTAATGTGATTGAACAATTAAAAACATTTTTATTAAAAAAAATTAATAACTTTCACCAGCAACAAAGTTTAACAAAAGAAAAGATTTTTCAATTATTTTATCTTAGTAAATTTTCATTTAAAGATAATTTTGAATTGTTTGCGGAGGGATTTGTATATTGACTTTTAACAAGTGATGCTTTAAAAACAAAAGCATGAGAATTTTGACATGAGTTTTTAACATCTTATTTGCCAAGTTTAAGTTAATATTAAGTAGTTTTTGATAAAGTAAATTTCTTTACTAATTTGTAATTTTATTTTGATTATTTGTTAAAACAATTTATAATATATTAGAATAAAATGGAAAAAAAGAGGAAAGTTATAATGGCATTACAATATAAGCGAGTTTTACTAAAATTATCTGGTGAAGCATTAGGGAATTCTGATGATTTATATGATGCAAAAAAAATTTATGATATTGCAAAACAAATTGTTAAATTACAAAAAGAAGGATTACAAATTGCTATTGTTGTTGGTGGTGGTAATATTTGACGCGGTAATCGTGCTGACACAATTAAAATGAATCCAATTAGTGCAGATTATATGGGGATGTTAGCAACAGTAATGAATGCTTTAGCATTAGAGGCTGTATTAAAAAATGAAGGTAGTCAGAATGTTGTTGTAACTTCAAAAATTCAAGTTCCGGAAGTTGCTTCACCATATTTGTTTAAAAAAGCAAAAGCTGCTTTAGAAAAAGGAGCAATTGTTATTATGGCTGGAGGAACTGGCCAACCAAAGTTTACAACTGATACAGCAGCAACAATTAGAGCAATTGAAATTGATGCAGATGTTATGTTAATGGCAAAAAATGGGGTTGATGGTATTTATGATAAAGATCCGCGCCATAATGCTGATGCAGTTCGCTTTGATAATATTAGTTTAAATGAATTGCAAAAAAAACAATTAAAAGTAATGGATTTAACAGCATCTAGTTTAGCAATGGAAGATGATGTTAAAATCGTTGTTTTTGATATTAATGAACCAGATAATATTTATAAGGCAGCACATGGTAATGCGCGTTCAACAATTGTTACAGGAGGGAAAAAATAAATGTCGCAAGAAGTTATTAATCAAACAAAAGAAAAGATGGAAAAATTAATCGTTTCATTTGAAAATGAATTAATTAAAATTCGTACTGGTCGTGCCAATCCAAATATGTTATCACATATTATGATTGATTATTATGGAACACTAACACCAATTCAACAATTGGCTAATATCATGGTGCCAGAAGCACGACAATTAGTTATTAAACCATATGATCGTTCAATTATTAATTTAATTGTAACAGCAATTAATAAAGCAGATTTAGGTTTAACACCAAATTCAGAAGCAGATTTAATTCGGTTAAATATTCCTCCGCTAACTGAAGAACGTCGTAAAATGTTGGTTAAGGAAATGTGAAAAGCTAGTGAACAGTTTAAAGTAGCAATTCGGAATGAACGACGAGATAGTAATGAACACCTTAAAAAAGATTCTGAATTAACTGAAGATGATAAAAAATATTATGAAGGGGAAGTTCAAAAATTAACGGACCAATTTATTAAAAAAATTGATGAAAAAGCAACTCTAAAAGAAAAAGAACTAATGGAAGTTTAAAGCTTTCATTTTTTTATGACTCTCGGTATAATTAACAAAATGGGGAAGAAGGACATAAGGCATGAAAATACCACAACATATTGCAATTATTTTAGATGGTAATGGTCGTTGGGCAACTAAGCAAGGTTTAGAACGAACAGCTGGCCATGAAAAAGGAGCAAAACGAATTAAAGATGTCGCATTAAAAGCAAATGCTCTTGGTGTTAAGTATTTAACGATTTATTGTTTTTCAACTGAAAATTGAAAACGAAGTGCACAAGAAGTTGCATATTTAATGGCGATGCCAGAGCGATTATTAAATAATAAACAAGTTAATAATTTTAAGAATGAAAATATTGTTTTAAATCATATTGGTCGGCGTACAAAAATGCCACTTAAAACATTAGCAGCAATTGATAATGCTATTTTACGGACAAAAGATAATAATGGAATGGTTTTAACATTTGCTTTTGACTATGGAGCCATTGAAGAATTATTAACAGCAATTAATCAAATGATAAGTGAAAAATTAGCAACTGTTGATGAACAGACATTATTTCAACATTTATATACCGTAGATTTACCAGATGTTGATTTAATGATTCGATGTGGTGGTGAACAAAGGTTAAGTAATTTTTTATTATTACAAAATCGTTATGCTGAATTATATTTTACCAAAGCATTTTTACCAGAATTTGATGAAAATGCTTTAACTGAAGCAATATTAGATTATAATAATAGAAATAGAAGATTTGGAGGAATTGAAAGTGATAAACAATCAGGAAGATAATGTTCTTGTTAATGAAAATGAAAAATCAATAGGAGATGATAATTTAACAAATAAAGCGTCAAAAAGTAAGGAACATAAAGGTATGTTTCAAAAAAAATATGTTGCTCGTCATATTACATTTTATTTGTTATTAGTCTTTTTAGATTTATATTTATTCACAGGGGCAATTGCAACAGAATGACATGGTAATGTTCCACATATTGAAATTGCTAATTATGTTTTTATTGGCATTAATGCTGTTATTTTAGGTTTAGTTAACTATGAAATTTTGCGGTTAGTTGGAGGAACAAAGTGACCAATTTATACGCAAGTCATTACATATTTATTAATAATTTTTTTATTTTTGTTTCCAGCTGAATCAATCGCAACAGAATATGGTGGAATTGGTTCAATTAATTACCCATTTTATACATTATTAAATTGAAATTGATTAAAACCCTGAATTATTTTTGTTATTTATTTATGTGCGATTTTAGGATATTATTGTTTAGTATTTAGTTCAAAAGAAATTACTTTTGGTAAAATGACATTAGTTTTAATTTTTACCTTGTATTTAACTTTTGCTTTAAAAGCAATGAATAAATTTATGTTAAATCCTGCTTATGGTTGAAGTAGTGTGGTATGATTAGCATTAATTATTATTTTAACTGATACTTTTGCGTTTGTTGGCGGTGTTACTTATGGAAAACATAAATTAGCGCCAACAATATCTCCAAACAAAACATGAGAAGGTGCTGTAACGGGAACAATCTTAGCAGCAGGAATTGCAATTACTTATGCTATTTTAATGTTTCATTTTGCAACTAGTAACCATTGGGTTTTTAACTTTTTCTCAAATGATAATGATCAAAATGTAATGCGTTATGTAATTTATGTTCTGTTAGCGTTTGTATTAAGCATTTTGTCACAATTAGGGGATTTATCATTTTCATGAATTAAACGTCGTTATAATATTAAAGATTTTAGTAATTTATTGCCTGGCCATGGTGGTATTTTAGATCGTTTGGATTCATTTTCATTAGTTTTTTTTGTAATGTTTATTATTTCAAATATAGTGTTACAACGATAATTTATGATGCGAAATATTATTGTTTTTGGTGCGTCTGGAAATATTGGTCAACAAGCGTTACAAATTATTGAATCAAATCCAAATGATTTTCAAATTACCGCTGTTAGTATTTATCATAATATTTCAGTTCTAATTAAGATTTTAGAGAAACATCGCACAATTAGGATTGTTCATCTTGGTGATGAAACACAACAAGCTATTTTAACAGCGCAATATCCAAATATAACTTTTGTAACTGGAGAAACAGGAATTAATGCAATGTTAGCTGCTTTTCCGACAGCGTTGGTTTTAAATGCAATTAGTGGTTTTGCAGGATTATACCCAACATTACAAACTTTATATGGTAAAAACAGTACGTTATTATTAGCAAATAAAGAATCATTAGTAGTAGCAGGGGATTTAATTAACAATTTATTAGCAAAAAATAATAATCAATTATATCCAATTGATTCTGAGCATTGTGCTATTTTTCAATGTTTAGACCAAACCAACCCGTGTTCAGAAATTATTTTAACAGCTTCAGGGGGGATGTTTGCTAATAAAACATTAGCTGATTTAGAAACAATTTATGAGCAACAAGCTTTGCAACATCCAACTTGAAAGATGGGACAAAATATTACCATTGATTCTTCAACAATGGTAAACAAAGGATTTGAAATTATAGAAGCTTATCATTTATTTAAAACTTCAAAAATCACTGTTATTTTACATCCACAAGCTATTTTACATTCAGCCGTACAATATGCCGATTCTTCAATTATTGGACAATTATCAAAACCTTCAATGTTACAAGTTTTAAATTATTTTTTATATTATCCAATTCGAAAAAATAGTTCGTTCTTAAAACCATTAAATTTTGAGAAATTAATAACCTTAACATTTCAAAAAGCTGATTTATCTCGTTGAAAAGCGCTACAATTAGCCTATCGTTGCTTAAATGAAAATAATTCATTAGCCATTGCTTTTAATGCAGCAAACGAAACATTACGTTCGCTTTTCTTATCCGGAAGAATTAAATTTTATCAAATTGTTGATTATATTGAATATTTTATGAATCAAATTAAACCGCAAAAATTAGTTAATTATCGTGAAATCAAAGAATTAAATGATATCATTAAAAGAGATATTATTAATTATTTTTCTGAAAAATAATGTTATTCCGAATAAAAAAGTAAGGAGTTAAGAAATAAATGTCAGCAGAAATGGTAGTTTTAGGTTTTGTAATTGGGATTATAATTTTATTAATGTTAGTTACAATTCATGAATTTGCACATTTTATTATTGCGAAATTAGCGGGAGCATATGTCTATGAATTTGCAATTGGTTTTGGTCCCAAAATTTTTTCTTGAGGAAAAAAAGAAACTCGTTATTCAATCCGAATTTTTCCTTTTGGAGGATATGTTTATATTGCAAGTCAATTAGTTGATCCACCAAAAGGGCGTGAAGAGGAAGAAGTTCCTGAAGAACGAAAAATGGAAAATATTGCAAAATGAAAACGTTTAATTTTTATTCTCGCAGGAGCTTTAATGAATTTTTTTATTGCTGTTTTTATTTTTACCACAACTTTTGCGGCATTAAATTATAAACCATCTGATATGACATATTGAGGAGCTAAGTATGATTCTAATGGTGCAGCATATGCTGCTCTAAAAACGAGTGGTCAAAATGTTGCTCAAGATATTGTGATTTTAGATTATTGATTAGGTCCTAATATTGAAAAACTTAAAGTAGCACAAGAATATTATCGTGTTAATAAGGAAGATAAAGTTGATAATAAGGAGAATCATATTTTAGCAAGTCATGTGGGAACAGTAGATAAGATTCCAACTTATCAAACAACAGTTTTTAATTTTATTAAAAATTTAAAACAACAATATGATAATAGTAATAATGATGAAAAAATTAATTATATTACTCTTGCTTTTGCTCGTGTAAATAGTAAACAAGAAGTTACAACGGCTTCTGATGGTTTATTTCAAACTGAACCAGTTAAGTTAACAGAAGCCAACAATACTTATACAGTCGGAATTAGAGCTCCTGATCGTCAGTTTGCTTCAATTGCGCAAGCATATAGCTATGGTTGAGGAGAAACATTTAGACAATCAGTGACAATTTTAAAATCATTTGGATTATTATTTACTGGTCAGTGAGGACAATTATCTGGTCCAGTTGGAATTGCAAGAACAGTTTCTTCAATGTTAACAGAAGGACCAGCTCTTTTCTTTATGTATGTGGCCATGTTATCTGCTAATTTATTTGTTTTGAACTTAATTCCAATCCCACCATTAGATGGATACAAGTTTTTTGAAACATCAATTGAATGAATAGTTGGTGGAGTAAAACGCTTAAATGGTCGGGAAAGGATTTGAAAGAAACGCCATGATCCAGTGCAACAAAAAGTATTATTAGAAGAATATCAAGCAAAAGAGCAAAAATGACAGTTACCGCATAAGGCAAAGATTATTATTAATGTAACGGGAGCAATAGTCTTTATTTTATTATTTATTGGAATAACAATTAAAGATGTCTTTTTTTAAGCAGAAAAGCTAGGTGAGGATTAGATGATGGACCAACAATTGATAAAACTATTTAAAGCAAATAATTTAGAATTTATTGGAAATTATTTTGATGATGCTAAAGTCATTAAAGCAGAATATAGTACTAGTGAAGGCTTTTTTCGTGTTGTGATTGAAATTAATGATTTTTTACCACTAGAAATTTTACTAAAATTAGAACAAACTTTATTAGAAAATGAAACATTACCCACAAAGATTTCTTTACGGGTTCGAAAAGAACAATACGAATTAGAAACTATTTTTAGTTACTTAGAATATATTCGATTAAATAAATCGGAATTAAAAAATAGTTTTTTTAGTAAATTATCCCCAGAACGTTTTGCTTTAACTGATAATATTTTAAAAATTACTGTTCATTCGGAAAGTGAACAAAAATTAGTGGGTGAACATTGTAATTATTATCAAAAAAAACTTCGCCGCTATGGTTTTAGTGATTTACAATTAGCCCTAGTGATTGATTTACGAGAAAATAATATTTTAGAAATTAATGAACAAGAATTAATTAAATATCAAGAAACAGCGCAAAAAACAGAACAGTTAATTTCTAAACCAACCAATGGGACTAATCCAGTTCGAAGAGAATTAAATAGTTATCAGAGAGCAAAAAATGGAGAAGCAAGTTATGAACGGTTAATTGATATTGATCAAGATGCTCCGAATGTGACAATTTATGGAAAAATTTTAAGTAAAGAACGACAGTTAATTTCAACAAAGAAATTTATTTATGTAATAACAATTACTGATTATAGTGATACAATTGGCGCAAAATTTTTTACTCGAACAGAACAACCAGATGATTTTATTGAAGAATTAAAAACGAATGAATGAGTTAGTCTTTTTGGCGATATTCGGTATGATACTTATGCTAATGAACAAATGTTTTTTATTAAAAAAATTTCTCGTTTAGAGCATGAAGATTTATATCGTGAAGATAATGCGCCTGAAAAACGCGTGGAGTTACATCTCCATACTAAAATGAGTGTTATGGATGGAGTAACAGATCTTGCAATGCTTTTTAAAACATTAGTACATTGGAATCATAAAGCAATTGCTTTTACTGACCATTTAAATGTTCAAGTTTATCCAGAAATTTATAATCTTAATAAGAAATATCCTGATGTTAAAGTTATTTATGGTGTTGAAGCAGATGTTTTAGATGATAAAGTCTGATATGTTAAAAACCCGCATCATCATAATTTACGAACTGCAAAATATGTTATTTTCGACTTAGAAACAACTGGCTTAAGTAGTAGCTATGATGAAATCATTGAATTTGGTGCGGTTATTATGGATGGTATTAGTGGTGAACGTCAAACAATTAATCATTTGTTTAAACCATCCGTTAAGTTATCATCATTTACAACTGAATTAACAGGAATTACAGATGAATTATTAGCGGATAAACCAACTTTTATTGAATCAATTGACCAAATTTTAGAATATTTTAAGGATGCAATTTTAATTGCACATAATGCTGAGTTTGACCTTGGTTTTATTCAATCGTGGTTAAAAAAAGCTGGACGCTCAAAAATTAATAACACAGTAATTGATACTTTACAATTATCACGGATTTTAGAACCACATTTGAAAAATTATCGGTTGGGAACAATTGCTCGTTGTTATAATGTTATTTATAATGAAGAAGTTGCTCACCGTGGCGATTATGATGCAATTGTTTTAACAGACATCTATGAGCGTCAGCTACGGAAAATGATTAATACTTATAGTATTGAATTTGATGATGATATTGAGAAAATTCATGACCCTGCTGTTTATAAAAAACTGCGACCAAAACATATGACAATTTTAGCAAAAAATCAGCTAGGTTTATTAGAATTATTTAAACTAATAACTGCTGCGCATACTAAATATTTTTATTCATCACCAAAATTATTACGAAGTGTAATTGAACAACATCGTAGTAATTTATTGATTGGGTCATCATGTATTAATGGTGATGTTTTTGAAGTGGCACGAAATAAAGATGCATCGGAATTAGAAGAAACAATTAAGTTTTATGATTATGTTGAAATTCAACCTCCTAGTGTATATAAACATTTAGTTCAAATGGGGGATTTATCAGAAGAACGATTATTAACAGTCATTAAAGATATTATTTTTACAGCAAAAAAATTAAATAAATTAGTTGTTGCTACTGGTGATGTGCACTATCTTAATCCAGAAGATAAAATTTTCCGTGAAGTTTATATTAATGCAAAAGGAATTGGTGGCCGTCCCCATCCTTTATATGATTATAAGCAACGAGTAACTGATAATCCTGATCAGTTTTTAAGAACAACAATGGAAATGATGAACGAATTTAAGTTTTTAAATAATGATGAATTAATTTATGAAATTGTAGTAACAAATCCAAATTTAATTGCTGACCAAATTGAAAAAGTTGAAATTATTAAAGATAAATTATATACACCTAAAATTGAGGGTAGTGATCAATTATTAAAAGAATTATGTTATAAAAATGCTTATAAAATTTATGGTAAGTCATTACCAGAAATTGTTGCATCACGCTTAGAACGTGAATTAAATGCTATTATTAAGCATGGTTTTGCTGTTATTTACTGAATTGCACATAAATTAGTTGATAAATCATTGCAAGATGGCTATTTAGTCGGGTCACGGGGAAGTGTTGGTAGTAGTTTTGTTGCAACAATGAGTAATATTACTGAAGTAAATCCATTACAACCACATTATTTATGTTCTTATTGTAGTTATAGTGAATTTATTGTTGATGGTTCAGTCAAGTGTGGATATGATTTACCAGTTCGTACTTGTCCAAAGTGTCAAAAACCATTAAAAGGGGAAGGGCATGATATTCCCTTTGAAACATTTTTAGGATTTGAAGCAGATAAAGTTCCGGATATTGATTTAAACTTTTCAGGAGAATATCAACCAATTGCACATGACTTTACTAAAGAAATGTTTGGAGAACGTAGTGTTTATCGTGCCGGAACAATTTCAACGGTGGCAGAAAAAACTGCATATGGTTATGTGAAAGGTTATTTTGAAAGTAAAAATATTTTACATTTAAAACGTCGCGCAGAATTAGAACGAATTGCCAAGGGTTGTGAAGGAGTTAAACGAACAACTGGACAACATCCAGGTGGAATTGTTGTTATTCCAAATGAATATGAAGTTGATGCATTTACACCAGTTAATTTTCCTGCTGATGATATCAAATCAAATTGATTAACAACTCATTTTGATTTTCACGCAATTCATGATAATGTTTTAAAGTTAGATATTTTAGGTCATGTTGACCCAACTGCTTTGCGAATGCTGCAAGATTTAACGGGAGTGGATCCAAAAACAATTCCAACAAATGATGAAGCGGTTTTAAGTCTTTTTCGAAGTTTAGATGTTTTAAACATTAAACCAGAAGATATTAATGGTGAAAAAACTGGTGTAATTGGTATTCCTGAATTTGGTACTTTTTTTGTTCGTAAGATGTTATTAGATACAAAACCAACTTCATTTGCAGATTTAGTCCAAATTTCAGGATTGTCACACGGAACAGATGTTTGAATTGGCAATGCCCAAGAATTAATTCGAAATCAAAATATTAGTATTTCAGAAGTAATTGGATGTCGTGATAATATTATGGTTAATTTAATTTATAAAGGGTTGCCTGCTCAAAGTGCTTTTAAGATTATGGAAGATGTTCGAAAGGGAAAGGGGTTAACAACTGAACATGAACAATTAATGCGGGATAATAATCTTGAACAATGATATATTGATTCGTGTAATAAAATTAAGTATATGTTCCCGAAAGCCCATGCAACAGCCTATGTCTTAATGGCGTGACGAGTAGCATGATATAAAATTAATTATCCAGTTGAATATTATGCAACATTTTTTTCAACTCGAACAGATGTTTTTGATATTAAAACAATTTTAAAAGGAGCAGAAACAATCAAACAAGTTTTACGTAATATTCAAACTCGTTTGGATAATAAAGATTTTAATGCTCCCAATAAACCAACACAAAAAGAAAAAGATTTAATTCCCGTTTATGAAGTAGCATTAGAAATGTATGCCCGAGGAATTAAAATGAGCAATATTGATTTAAAAACAAGTCGAAATAAAAATTTTACCGTTATTACAAATGAAAATAATGAAAAAATTATTTTACCGCCATTTTCTGCAATTGATGGTTTGGGCGGAGCTGTTGGCGATAGTATTATTAATGCTCGCCATGAAAAACCATTTTTATCAATTGCTGATTTACAAAAACGAACAAATATTACAAAAGCTCATTTAGAATCATTTGAAGAACTTGAAATTTTAAAAGATTTATCATTAGATGATCAAATTGCGTTTGAGTTTTAAATAAGATAATTTTTTATGATATTTTCCTTTATAATTAGAATAATTAAGAGGTGAAGAAAATGGCAATTAAATCAGGTTTTGTTGCAATTGTGGGGCGACCAAATGTTGGTAAATCAACATTATTAAATACAATTTTAAATAATAAAGTAGCAATTGTAACAGCAAAGGCACAAACAACACGAAACCGTATTCAAGGGATTTATAATGATCAAGAATCACAAATTGTTTTTATGGATACCCCAGGCATTCATAAAGCTCATCATGAAATGGGGAAATTTATGAATAAAGTTGCTTTATCAGCAACAAAAGCAGCCGATGTTATTTTATTTTTAGCTCCAGCAAATGAAGACATTGGTGATAATGATCGTTATATTATCAGAGCACTACAAGAGCGCGCAATTCCAATTGTTTTAGTTGTAACAAAAATTGATTTAGTTTCCAAAGGTGATTTAATGGTAAAAATTGCTGAATGAGAAAAAATTCATCAGTTTACTGCTATCATTCCCGTTTCAGCCGTCAAACATAAAAATCTTGAAACATTATTAACTTTATTAAAAACACATTTAGCAGTAGGACCACAATATTATCCTGATGATATGTTAACTGATCAACCAGAAAAGTTTTTAATTCGTGAAATTATTCGGGAAAAAATTTTGTTGTTGACAGAAGATGAGATTCCGCATAGTGTTGCCATTTTAATTAATAAAATTGATGATCAACCACAGCTATTAAAAATTATGGCTTCAATTTGCGTTGAACGGAATTCGCAAAAAGGAATTATTATTGGGAAACAAGGCCGTTTAATTAAACAAATTGGAACGCAAGCCCGCTTAGAATTAGAACAAATTTTAGGAACAAAAATATTTTTAGAATTATTTGTTAAAGTAGTGGATAAATGACGGGATAAACCTTCAATGATTGCCCGTCTAGGTTATAACAAAGAAAGTTATTAAAATGATTCAAAAATTAACAGGAATGGTATTGCATAAACGACCTTATGATGATAACAGTGCAATTATTACGATTTTGTCACAAGAATTAGGAAAATTAGCTTTTTTTGCACATGGGGTACAAAAAATTACATCAAAAAATCAGTATGCAGTACAATTCTTAGCAACAAGTGAATTTGAAATATTTTTATCATATCATAATAATAAGTTAAGTAAATTAAAGACAGGAAATTTATTAAAAACAAGAATTAAATTAGCACAAAATTATGATGATTATTTATTAACAACATTAATTTGTGAAATTGCTGAGCAAGCGGTTGTTGACCGTCAAGCTGATAATGAATTGTACGAATTAATTGTACGAATTATTAACAACAACATTAGACAATTTAGTTGCATGAGAAGATAATTTAAGTATTGTAATTGCTTTTATGTTTCGTGCTTTAAAATGATATGGATTAGAATGAGACTTTACGATGTGTAAACGGTGTGGCAGCAAACAACACATTAAAACAATTAGTTTTCTTGAGGAAGGATATCTTTGTAAAAATTGTTTATTACCAAGAGATTATCTTTTTCCAATTGAATTAGTGAAAGTTTTTAATAGTAATTTTCATACTAATTTTTATTTTTACAATAAGATTAATATAAAAGCTTTAATAATATTATTTAAAATGCTATGTGAGTATTATTTAATAAAAGTTGGAATATTTTCGTGTAGTATTTATGAAATGCGACAAAAATCAATTTATTTTAAAGAATAACATAGTATAATTGAGGATAGAGAAATAAGAAGGAGTTACATTAATGCAATATAGATTAGAAGAAGTTGTTAATCATTTAAAAACACAAGGTTTTGTTTTTCAAGGGAGTGAAATTTATGGTGGTTTAGCAAACAGCTGAGATTTTGGACCATTGGGGGTTGAATTAGAACGAAATTTAAAAAATTTATGATGACAACATTTTATTACAAAATCAAAATATAATGTTGGTCTTGATAGTGCTATTTTAATGAACAATAATGTTTGAAAAGCTTCTGGACATCTTGGCAATTTTGCTGACCCATTATTAGATTGTAAAAAATGTAAAAGCCGAATGCGGGCAGATAAACTGATTGAAGATAATTATCCGAAATTAAATTGTGGTGGTTGAACTAATGAACAATTAGAGACTTTTATTACCGAAAAAAATATTTTATGTCCAAATTGTGGGGGACATGATTTTACTGAAATTCGTCAGTTTGAATTAATGTTTAAAACAAACCAAGGTGTTATTGAAGATGAAAAATCAGTTGTTTATCTACGACCAGAAACAGCACAAGGAATTTTTGTTAATTTTAAAAATGTTCAACGTTCTTTGCGAAAAAAAATACCTTTTGGTGTTGGTCAAATTGGAAAGTCATTTCGGAATGAAATTACCCCAGGAAATTTTATTTTTCGTACACGTGAATTTGAACAAATGGAATTAGAATTTTTTTATGATAGTAACGAAAAGATTGATTGATTTGAATATTGAGTTAAAGAAGTAACCAAGTTTTTAGAATTAATTAATTTAAAACCAGAAAACTATCATTTTCGTGAGCATAACGCTAATGAGTTAGCCCATTATGCAAAACGAACTATTGATATTGAATATAAGTTTCCGTTTGGCATAGGTGAATTATGAGGAATTTCTGACCGGGGGAATTATGATTTACGTCGCCACAGTGAAATGAGTAAAAATGATTTGTCGTATTTAAATCAAGAAACAAATGAAAAAATTATCCCGCATGTAATTGAACCATCGGTTGGTGTTGGGCGCTTGATGTTAGCGATTTTATATGATGCTTACCATGTTGAAAAAGTTGCTGATAATGAGACAAGAATTGTTTTAAAATTAAGCCCGTTATTAGCTACATATCAAATTGCGGTGATTCCATTAAGTAAACAATTAAACAACGATGCTTATCAGTTATATGAAAAACTCTTAGATCGTTTTCAATGCACTTATGATGAAACAGGAAATATTGGAAAGCGTTATCGTCGTCAAGATGCGATTGGAACACCGTTTTGTGTAACAGTTGATTTTGACAGTCAAAAAGACCAAAAAGTTACAGTTCGTAATCGTGATACAATGAAACAAGAACGAGTGGCAATTGCTAATTTAGAAACCTATTTTACCGCAACATTAAAATAATTAAAAGGAGTGAAAGGTATGGCATTAATTAGTAATGAAAAAATTGATTTAATTAAGTCAAAAGTAAATATTGTTACCGTAATGTCAGAATATTTATCGCTTGAAAAACGGGGTCGTAATTATTGAGCAGTTTGTCCGTTTCATCAAGATTCACATCCTTCAATGAGTATTTCACCAGAAAAGCAAATTTACCGTTGTTTTGCTTGTTCAGCTGGAGGCAATGTTTTTACTTTTTTACAAGAATATGAAAATATTAGTTTTATTGAAGCTTTAAAAAAAGTTGCGGTAATGGCCAATATTTCCTTAGATGAATTGACTACTTATAAAGAAAAACCAAAATATGATAAAAGTAAACAGTTAATTTTTGAAATTAATGCCTTAGCAAGCGCTTACTTTAGTAATAATTTAGAAACCAAAAAGGCTTATGATGCAAAGGAATATTTAACAAAGCGGAACATTAATAATACTGAAATTGAATTATTTCAGATTGGTTATGCTGAGAGTGGCTTTGATCATTTGTACCATTTTTTAATTAAAAAAGGATATTCAATTAATGATATTCAACAAGCGGGTTTAATTACAATTAAAAATGGCAAGGTGTATGATTATTTTAATAATCGTTTAATGTTTCCGATTAAAAATGAAGATAGTTATATTATTGGTTTTTCTGGACGAGTAATTGGGGTTACTAATCAGGTAGCAAAATATCTTAATACTCCTGAAACAAAGGTTTTTAAAAAAGAACAACTAATGTATAATATTCACCGGGCGAAACCGTTTATTCGCCAGCAAAATAATTTAATTTTACTTGAAGGATATATGGATGTTATTAGTTTAGAAAAATTAAATCTTAAAAATACCGTTGCTTTAATGGGAACTAATTTAAGTGAATATCATTTAAAAGAAATTAAAAGATTAACAAATGAGTGTTTAATTTTTTTAGACGGTGATAAGGCTGGAATTAATGCTAGTTTAAAAGCAGCAATTAAACTATTAAGTCATAATCTAAAAGTTAAAATTGTCTTGAATGAGACGCAACAAGACCCTGACGAATTATTTAATAGTGGTCAGGGAGAATTAATTCATACAATGTTAGCAAATGCCCAACATCCAATTAATTTTGCTCTTGATTATTTTCAAAATAAATTTAATTTGCAAGCACCAAATGAATTAGAAGAATTTATTAATATTGTTGCACCTTTAATTAGAGCTAGTCCAAATCAATTGGAACAAGAATTAGCAGTTAATAATTTAGTTAAAATAACAAGAATATCTAAAGAAACAATTACAACAAAAATTGGACAAATTAAAACATATCAAAAAGCAGTTTTTTCACCTGCTGTGTCAGAACCAATTCCTAATGGAACAAATGATAATAATTATCAGCAAAAGCCGCCACCAAGGTTCAAACCACAGCAAAATAAGACTGTTGTAGTTAAAAATACAAAATATAAAATTAAAAATTTAAAACGATATCTTTTAGCAGAACAAAATATGGTTTTACAATTACTTGGTTCTCGAAAAGCAGCAGATTTTTATCAAAGAAAAATTGGAAATTTAAATTTTGATGGTTATCGTTTGTTAGCAAATGATATAATTACTTATTATAATGGACATTTGGGGGCAGAAAATGTTAAGATTAATATGTTGTGTCAAGAAATAAGTGATCCAAATTTAAAAAAAATATTAATGGATATTATTAATAAATCAACGATTAAAATTAAATATAATAAGAAAGAATTAGAAGACTATGCGCTCTTAATTGATGATTTTGCTAATGAAAAAGAGATTGCAATGCTATGAAATAAGTTAGAAAAAGCAAGTAATCTAATTGAACAACAGGCAATTTCAATGGAAATTGACAAGTTGAATCAACGATTAAAATTTAAAAAGGGGTAGAGAGAATGGGATTATCAAAAAAAGAAGTCAGAGATATGAAATCTTTTGATGAATTTAAAGAATATATTAATAAATATTTAGAAGAAAATAACAATGAGATTGAACAAGAAAAATTAATAACATTAATTAATGATCATTTTGAAGTTGATGATAATGATGTTGAAGAATATTTCGAAGAATTAGTTGCTAATGGTGTTGAATTTAGTGATATTAATTTAGAAGAGTTAGAAGAAAATGAAGTTCCTGAACCAGAAAAAGTAACGAAAAAACAACCAGATGAAAAATTACGTTACAAAGTTGGTGGGATTTCAAATGAAACAAAAATTCAAGATATTATTAAAGCTTACTTTAATATTTTGGGAACAAGTAAAATTTTAACTCGTGAGGAAGAAATTAAATATGCTAAAATGTTAGAATCATCTGATCCAGAAGAAAGACGTTTTGGACGGGATAAATTAATTACTTCTAACCTGAAGTTAGTTGTTTCAGTTGCTCGTAAACATTTAAACCGGGGATTAGATTTTTCGGATTTAATTGAAGAAGGGAACATTGGGTTAATGAAAGCTGTTGATAAGTTTGATTATAAGCGTGGTTTTAAATTTTCAACATATGCCACATGATGAATTAGACAAGCAATAACCCGGGCAATTGCTGATCAAGCGCGAACAATTCGGATTCCTGTTCATATGGTTGAAACAATTAATAAATTAACAAGAATTGAACGGCAATTAACACAAGAGTTAGGACGCGAACCAAGTTACAATGAAATTGCTGAAAAAATGGGGCAAGGAATGGTTGGCGAAAAAGTTCGTGAAATTAAGAGACTATCAATTGAACCAGTTTCATTAGAAAAACCAATTGGTGATGAGGATGATACTCATTTTGGTGATTTTGTTGACGATAAAGATATTTTTACACCGGATGAATATGCTGAAAAAGAATCATTACGAGAAGTAATTGATGAAGTTTTCCATGAAATTTTATCAGCACGAGAAGAAAAAGTAATTAGAATGCGGTTTGGACTTTTACCAACAAAGTTACGAACAGTATTACGGTTAGCAAAAGAATGTGAAGATGAAACTTTCCCCGAATTAGTTCAAACAGTTAAAGCTCTTGATATTCATTATGATACACCAATTGAAAAAGTACAAAGTCAAAAAAATGCTTTAATTGATAAGCATTTATCAAAATATGATTCACCAAAAACATTAGAAGAAGTAGGCAAAGAATTTAAAGTAACACGTGAACGAATTCGCCAAATTGAAGCAAAAACAATTCGTAAGTTTAAGCCAAACCAAGCTAATTCGAAAGCAAAAGTATTAAAAGACTTTTTTAAAGGATAGGGGTTTTAAAAAATGGATATATTATCAGAACGTTTATTATTAATTGCCAAACAAGTTAATGAAAAAGACATTATTTGTGATATTGGGACAGATCATGCAATGATTCCAATTTATTTAGCAAAAGGAAATTTAATTACCAAAGCTTATGCATGCGACATTGCAGCACAACCCTTAGCCAAAGCGAAAAAAAATATTGCAAAATATCATACTGAAGAACTTATTACCCCAATTTTAGCAGATGGTTTAACAGGAGTTTCGGACATTAAGATTGATACATGTATTATTTCAGGATTAGGGAGTACAACAATTTTAACCATTTTGCAACGAGATTCTGATTTAATTGATCGTTATATTTTATGTCCTAATGATGATCCATTTTTATTACGAGAATGAATTAAAAAACATAAGTACTTTATTGAAAAAGAATTATTAATTAAGGAAAATGATATTATTTATGAGATTATTGTTGTTAATAAAACTGCTGGTCAAAAAGTCAAAAATAAAAAAGACTTATACTTCGGTCCTTATCTTCGCAAAGAACATAGTAAACTTTTTCAAGAGAAATGATTGTTAAAAAATGATTATTATTTAACATTATTAAACAAGATTCGTGCAAACACTAAGCGCTATCAAGAAGTTAAAGCAAAACTAAAAATGATTAATAAGGTGATATAATGTTAATTAAAAAATTATATCAAGAAATTGAAACTGATTTTTCATTAAAAGCAGATTGTAAGTGAGATTATAGTGGTCATCAATATGGAAGCAAAAATCATTTTGTAGCAAAAATTATGGTTAGTTTAGATTTAACAAGCGAAGTAATTACAGCAGCAGTCGCTAAGCAAATTAATGTTATTATAACTCATCATCCTTTTTGTTTTGGCAAGAAAAAAAGAATTCAACAGATTCCTTACAAACGAGCAATTATTGATCTTCTTAATAAACATCAGATAACTGTTTATGCTTTACACACAAATTATGATGGTTTAATGAATGAATTGATTTTACAAGAATTAAATCCCCAAAAAATTGTTCCCTTTGATGATGATTTAACAATGATTGGGTATGTCAGTTTAACAGCTGATGAAATTATTACGAAATTAAAAGCAATTTTTAAAATTACAACAGTGCAGCACAATTTATCGACGTTAGAGCAACCTATTAAAACAGTTGCGTTAGCAGCAGGAGCCGCAGGTGATGTGATTGCAAAAATTAACCAAAATATTGACCTGTTTATTACTGGGGAAGTAAAATGAGATCAATGAGTATTAGCAAATGAAAAACAATTAGCAGTTATTTGCTTCAACCATTATATGGAAGATTTTTTTATTGCTGCTTTTGCTGGATACTTAACCCGAAAGTTTCCAACTTTAACAATAATTCCATATCATATCAAAAATATTATTAACTATCGTTAATAATATTTTTATATTTGCTCTAAATAACGAATTACTTCTAACTGAATGATGCTAGGTGTTGATGCCCCCGCAGTAACAGCAACACAGGTTTTATTTGACAACCAAGTTGTTTGAATATCATTTTTATCATTAATGCGATATGATTCAATCCCAATTTGTTCGCCCATTGCAACTAGCTTTAAGGTGTTACTACTTCGTTCATCACCAACAACAAGTAAAAGGTCAATTGTTGTTGGATCTAAATTTAGAACAGCATTTTGTCGTTCTAATGTTGCATTACATAAATCATTTTTAAAAAGAATTTCATTTGGAACAAGGGTTTTAATTTTTTTCACAATTGCTTCAATATCAATTTTAAAAAGGGTTGTTTGGTTTGTAATTAAAATCTTTTTAGTTGGGTCAAGATTAGGCAAAATGTTATCAACTTCTTGTTCTGTTGTCACAAGATTGATGCTTGGACTAAGCGCTAACATTGCATTTGTTTCTGGATGAAAGTGTTTTCCAATAAAAATAATTTGATAATCAGATTTTGCTAAATATTCCTTAATTAAATTTTTTGTAACAGTTACTCATTCACATTCAGTATCAATAAGTGTAATGTTTTTCTGTGCTGCGACATCTTTAATCCGGTCATCACTACCATGTGCACTTAAAATCACAACAGCATTATCTGGTAGTGTTTGCATTAGCGCAAGGCGATTAAGTTTAAAATCGTTGACCGGAATAACACCTAAATTAACAATTTCATCAATAACATGTTTATTATGGACAAGATAACCTAACATATAAATTTGCCGTCCAGCATATTTGACAGCAGCTTCTTTTGCTCATTTAATTGACTTGACAACACCAAGACAATAACCACGAGGTGTCACTTTTACAACTTTCATTTTTTCACCAATCCATTTTTATCTACTTATATAATATAATAACTAAAAATCTCTTTTATCATTTTAAAATAATATCTTAAACTTATTTATTAATCAAACTAAATTTGATATAATTAATTCATCTATTTTAAGTAAAAATTTTATCTTTTTCTTAAAATATTACAATTATCTTAAATACTAAATTCAATTTAAGATAAAAAATATTTAATGCAAAAAACTAATGATTAATGCTATTTTAACATTAGCAACCAACATTGGTTTGATTTCATTATGAAAGGAGATTGAGTATGCCAGTAAGTTTGAAAGCTAAAAGCAAAAAGGTGCCCCAGTCGAAAAAACCAGTAGCAAAAAATGCGACAGAAGAAAAATGATTATTCATTAAATCACAAGCAGTTATTGATTCAACTCCAGCTATGAAAAGATCAATCGATCGTTCATTAGGAGATGTTTATACAAAAACAGCAGCGGATTATCGGGCAAAAGATGGAAGTGCCATTACTACTGCAATTACAGCAGAAAGACTAATTGCAGAACGTTTAGGAAAAACAGCAACTCAACGAAAAGCAATTGAAGTGCAAAATAAAAAGAAGGCCACTCAAATGTTAAATTCAAAGGATAACAAAAAACCTGCTAAAAAAACAGCAGCAAAAAAACCTTTGAAAAAAGTAGGGACAAAAAATAAGTAATGTTAACAATAACTAGATTTTCTAGTTATTGTTTTATTTAAAATTTTTATTAATATTTTTCCTGTTTTTATAAAATAGAAAATAAGATTAAGAATTTTAAATAATTAGGACTATAATATAAAAGAAAAGAGGTTGGATCATGAAATCATTTGGCAAGTGAAGTATAGCTTTAATATGAATTATTGTATTAATTATTTTAGTTTTAGCCTTAGTTTTTTTGGGAATATATTATGATGGTTATTATTGAGAAGGAAAAGGATTACCAGTTAATATTAATGATATTAAAACATTTCATGGTAATGGTTATCAGTTAATTGGTCACTTGGGAATTGACAAATTAATGCGATTAGTATCCTCGGGATCATTTATTTGAGGATATTCAGATATTATTGTTCCTGATGGTGGGCAAGGAATTGATTTAATGACATGGTTGCACAAACCGGGTAATGTTAATAATAGTGGAGTGATTCAATGACCCCAAAATTATGAATTAGAAGCCGGAACAAATTTTGCAGAAGTAGTTGGTAGTCTATTAATTGTGCTATTAGTGGCAGTTCCCGTTTTAATCTTAATTGGAATATATGTTACAAAAAAATGATAAAAGCAATGACACATCCTTATTCAATTGAATATTTAGACACACAGAAAAAATTGAAAAAAACAATAAAACAAGCTAGAAAAGCACTGAAAAAAATGAATATAGCTGTTCGGAAGGGACATGAAACATCCACAACATTAGTACGAGAACAAGAACGATGAGCTAATTTAATTGTTAATGCTGAAACAGATTTTCTTAAAGAAGAAGAACTTTTTAAAACTCAGGATAATAAAAAACCAGTTGTGAAAAAATTAGTAACTACCGGTANAAAATAAAAGTTATATAATAGACTTCTTGCATAACCTATTAAAATAATTGTAAATATTTTTAAAAAGATACTAATAGCAAATTATAATTTTAATTAACTTGTAATTTCTTTGATACTTTCAAAACTGTAAAATATGTGGACTTATGGATTACTTTTTGCTTCTTTAAAACTCTATCAATTTTGTCTTCAAATTCCAATAAACAAATTTTCGTTTAATGAAATTCTATGCAGGCAAAGTTTTTCAAGAACAAATTTAGTTTACTTTTAGTTCTCTTTTTTAGATAAGACTCAAACTTGCAAATTTAGCTGAATTCGAATAAAGCTTAAACGTAATAGCATAACAGAATTTAGCTTTCTTAGAAAACATTTACA
>NZ_MQTY02000069.1:0-5643 GCF_016082285.1 Spiroplasma sp. Moj | reverse complement strand
TTTAAATAAAAGACATAATTAATTAAAATTATAATTTGCTATTAGTATCTTTTTAAAAATATTTACAATTATTTTAATAGGTTATGCAAGAAGTCTAATATTTAAAAAATCACCTTGATTTAATTCTCTTAAAATAGCAATAAAAAATAATAGACTAAGAATAACAATAATTTTTCATCATGAAAATGTACTAAAATGTTTTAAAACTTTCGGAGAAAAAGCACCAATATTGTTTTTAATTTCCGGCATATAAAAACAAAAAGCAAATGAAAACATTAGGATAATAGTAATTATTCCAAAAATAATATAACGGAATGTTAATTCACTATTATTAAAATTTTTAACAAACATAAATACATTAGCACCAGTCATATTCGCTATTACAACAATTGGTAAATTTAAAGTTACTGTTGCAAAAGGATTAGTTCGATAAAAATAAATCTCATTAAAACTTAAATATCATAATGAATTTGTTGAAACACCAAAGCTAAAAGTAATCCTACAAATAATCATAGTAATTCAATTTTGCGGTAAAATAAAAACTAATAAAATTCCTAAAAACATTAAGCAATATGAAATTCAAAACCATAATTTCCGACTTTGAAATAATCCTGTAATTCATGAAGCTGGAATAAAAAAGATTACCGCGTATAAAGATGTACTAACTACTAATAAAAGAGTAATTGAATTAATATTTTTAGCAAAATCAAAAATGATAAAATTATAATTTAAAGTTAGTGAACATGATAATGCTAACCAAAAACAAAAATGCTGAATAATAAAAACTCATTGATAAAAAGATTTTATTCCTTTTTTAACCAAGTTAGTTATATATCCTAACATAAGTAAAATTGTTAAAAAAGGATACAAAAATAAATTATCTCAATTATTCATAATTTTATCCTAAAGGTTATTAAGTTTTTCAACACGAAGCGTATGACGACCAGCATCAAAAGTACTATTTAAAAACATATCAACAATTCAAATTGCATTTTGATTTGCAATAACTCTAGCACCCAATGCCAAAACATTAGCATTATTATGTTCGCGCGCTAATTTTGCTAGCATTGTTTCATTACACAATGCTGCTCTAATTCTTTTTACTTTATTTGCCGCAATTGAAATTCCAATTCCTGTTCCACAAATTATAATTCCAATACTATTTTTTTCTTTAATTACACGTTCACCAACAGCTTGACCAATATCAGGATAATCAACTGCCTCAATACTATCTGCACCTAAATTAATAATTTCATATTTTTGTGCAATTAAATGTTTAACAATTGCATTTTTCATTTCAATACCTGTATGATCATTCCCAATCACAATTTTCATTCTTGTTGTTCTCCTTTTCCTACAATTTAACTATAACATATTGATTTTTTAAATAAAAAACAAAAATTAATTCCTTGTAATAATATCCAATAATTTTCCAGGACTCATTGGAGTTACTGTTACAATTAATCTTGTCTGTTTTGCAACTACAACATATAAGTTCCCTTTTAAATCATCCAATTTAATATATAAATTTTTTGTTGTCTCAATTCGATCAGAAGAATTATCAATCATTTTAATAATTTTTTCTTTAATAATTCAGTCATTTTCATTTTTAAAAGCAGGAATTCGTTCTCGAATTCGTTGCAAACAATGAAAAGAAAACCCTAAACGGTGTTGATAATAATATCCCATTTCTATATCCACCTACTTTACAATTATTATACAGATATATTTAAAAAAAATAATGATAAAATATTAAAAAAGTAGTACTTTCTTTTACACTTTTTTATCTATTTGCTATAATTTCTTTGTGTATTAAAAGTCGAAAGGAGAGCAAAAATGGCTAATATTAAATCACAAATTAAAAGAGTTAAAACAAATTCAAAAGCTAATTTAGCAAATAAATCTTTTAAATCATCAGTAAAAACAGCAATCAAAAAAGCAGAAATCGCTATTAACGTACAAGAAGCAAACGCATCACAATTAGTTAATACTGCAATTAGTTTAGTTGACAAAGCAGTTACTAAAGGAATTTATCATGCTAATAAAGCTGCTCGTGTTAAAAGCAGATTAATGCTTAAAGCACATTAATTTCAAAATCCTTTTCAACAAAGACAGTAAATATTAAAAAAATAAAAAAAAATCATAATTAATATGATTTTTTTTATTTATCTTTTGATTTATTAGAATCATCTTTTTCAAAAACATTATCATCCTTAAACTCATCATCAAATAATGTTTGATCCATTTCATATTTTTGTCCATTCATCATTACAGTAACTGCTTTTTGGTATTCTGTATTGGCACGAATTAATTTATTACGGTCTGTTTTAGGAGCTAAAACTGCTAAAATAATAACCATAATTCCCGCAAGAAGACCAGCAATCATTGAAATAATTGTAAAAATATGTAATACTTGGTAAGTTGTGCTATTATAAACTTCGCTTACTAAACTATTAATTGTCATAGTTAAATCTGAATCTGGTAATAATAATCATTCTGTTATTTCTAATTGTGGGTCGTTTTTAATAATATAGCCATTATTAGGTACCGATATACTATTAAAATATTTCTCAACAACATTTGGTAATAATACTTGAATTAATGACAATGAAGAATAAAGAAGAATAATGATTGATAATACAACTGGTCAGAATCTAACAACATAATTATCCCGTTTAAAACGCTTTTTCCCTAATAATTCATAACCCAAAAAAATTCCTGGCAAAATCGATAAAATTCCTGAGAAGGTTTGCAATCCGACGGACTGCATTAATAAAAATTTATATTTTGAACCAAAACTAAATACTTCACTAAAATTATTGTTAGCATTATGTAAAGCACTATCAGCCCCACCACCAATAATAACAACTGCACTAGTTCCTGGGATTGTATAAACAATTACTTTTGTGTCTAAATAGATATTTAAATAGGAATTTAAAAATCACAATAAAATTAACAAAGCAGAAGCTAAAATAACAAAACCAGCAACAATTTTCTTTAAAATTGGCATATACTTTGGTTTTGAAGTATAAAAATAAAACCGTGGGTCTAAGCGTGGATGAATTGGCATATTTGCCATTTGCTGCATCATTTGTGACATATCAAATTTACTTGGATCACTAAAGTCCGGGCTAATGCCACCCATTGGCGCTCCTATGCCTCCAATTCCTCTTGCTGGTCCTACTTCCGGTTGTGATTCGTCTGTCCCTTCTTCATTAGCTTTAACTTTTAACTTCTCACGAGCATTATCAATTGCTTTTTCATCAGTAAAATCAGCTGTGGCATCAATTAACTCATTAGTGACGATGTTTTCTCTTGTAATATAATTTTTTTCAACACTAAAATTTGAAACAATATATTGCACAAAAGCAACATATTCTTCATCTAACATATTAAAAGTAGCCCCGTCAACCTTTTCAATTGTTTCTGATTCATTAGTAATATCAGCCAAAACTTGAGCAAATGAAAGAGTAAATTTATTATCATTTAAATTTGCATTAAATTCTTTTTCTAATGTTAATAAATTACAAATTTGTTGAATTACTAATTTTTTAAAGTCCTGGTTAACTATTACTTGTGCCTTAATATTATCATCGTTAAAGATATTATATAATGTATAAACTATATGGGCATATAATTTATTTTCTTTCATTTATTTATGTCCCTCATCTCTCTTTTTGTAATAATTTAATTTATATCAAATAATTTAATTAAATACAAATCACTACTAATTTCTTTTCTTATTATACCTTTTTTTATATTATAATCAATTCAAAATAATTCTTGAATAATATTATTTGCTTTATTAATACTGAAATTATGCATATGCTCTGAAATTTTTTTTACTCGAAACGGATGAATTTGTAAAATTTCTGCAATTTGTGAAGGTGTTTTTTTTAAAGCAGATAAAACAATAATATCTCTTGTAAAAATAATACTATTGGTAATTAATGCTAATAAAGCAATACTATTTAAACCGCGTTCTTGTAAATAATGATAATTTATTAAAAAACTATTCAAATCATTTTTTAATAAATCATCAACTAATTTAAAAATATCGGTATCTAAATACTTTGTCATATTATTTTCAATTAATTCCATCGTAATACTTGAATTTATTAATAATAATTTTTCTAATTCATTTTTAATAATATATAAATTATTTGGCAAATATTCAACAATCTTAGGAATTAAATTTTGTTTAATCGTCCCATTATGCTTTGTAATATAATCATCAATAAACTTAATTAATTCATTATATGATAAATTTGTTGCTTTTAAAACACTAGTTAACGCTAACATTTGTTTAGTTATTTTTAAACGATTACTAAGTTTATTGACTGGACAAATAAAAATAATAAAAGTACTCTGATTTGGAGCTGCTAAATATTCCATTAAACTTGTTAAATAACTTTTATTGTCTATTTTTGTCTTAATCTTTTCTTCTGTAAGAAAATAACTATCATTAACTATTATTATTCTTTTTCCTGAAAACATTGGAATTGTGTTGGCATCATTCAGAATAGATAATAGGGGGTCTTCTAAGTAATTATATTCTTGTAAATCATACTCATTATCAGGATTAATTTTTTTTAAAATCTTATTTTTTTGCATTTTAATTAAAAAAGCATCTTCTCCATATATTAAAAACATCTTTTAAAGCTCCTTTAGAATGTTCTAAAACTTCTGACAAAGTAATATTATCATATAAAATAAAAAATAAATTAAGGATTTAAAATAATTTAATTGTTGTTGATGCTGACATAATATTAAATTGAAGATTTCTTCTACCATTTGTAAAATAAATTTGACACCTAATTGTTTTTAAATTTTCAACAACAATTGGCGGCGGATAATTTTGGCGTTTTGTTTTTTCACCAGAGATGAAGCAAACCTTTGGTGTTATTTTTTGTAAAAATGCTAAGCTTGAACTAGTTTCTAAACCATGATGCGGAACTTGTAACAGAGTGATTGGAAATAATTTTTCTCGTAATAAATTTATTTCAATTTTTTTACTAATATCACCTGTTAATAAATTTGATATTGACTTATTTTAACCAAAAGCACTAAACTATTATTATTTTCATCTTTATCATTAATTGTTTTATGTAAGACAGTAAATCCTAATCTACCAAATTGAAATGTTTTCAATTTTGTATCATTTTGAATTACTTGTTTAACATTAAAATATTTTTTTACAGTTGGTAAATTATTCTTATGATCATCATGTTGATGTGAAACAAAAATAGCATCAATTCAATTAATACCTGCTCATTTTAAATAATTACTAACTAATTGTTTTGAACGACCATAGCCAACATCAACATCATATAAAATTGTTTTTAAAGTACGCTTGTCTTGAAAAACAATTGTTTGACCGTTACCAACATTTAACATTGTCATTGAATAATGAATACTAGTAAAATATGATTGCAAACTATAACAAATTATTGATAGAATGCAAAATATTCTAAATATTTTGTTTCCAAACACACTTTTATTCATTCCTCATAAAAGAATATAATAGACTTCTTGCATAATCTAGTTATTTTAAAATTCCTATAAAATATATTTAAAATAGAAATTATAGGAATCTAAAATTATGAAATTTGATAAATTTGATTTTATTAATGATAAAGAATT
>NZ_MQTY02000068.1:0-5672 GCF_016082285.1 Spiroplasma sp. Moj | reverse complement strand
TTTTCATTTAAAGAATATATTAGTAGTAAAAAAGAATTTCAGAATATAGAAATAACTTATAATGCTGTACCTTTGGTTGACCAACTAACAAAAGAAACTTTGTCTGTTCAAAAGAAAAGTTATGATATTATAAAGGATAGTAGAAATATCCATGACTTGGAATTATCACAATGATTTAAAGATGAGAACAGAGATGGTTGAAAAACTAATAGGGGTGTAACAGAAAGTGATTTTGTTAATTTTTATAAGAATAAAATTGGTCATGGTTTAAATATTAATGAAGCAGATTATTTGGATTTAGGAACTTTTAAAATTAATTTAACTTATATTAATGTTTATGGTATAGGTTTGTCAGGTTATGCCAAAAACAATGATGGTGAGGATTTAATGGTAAGTTTACAATTGTCAAAAGCGGCAATTGATAAAAAATTAAATAATTGAGGAAAGATTATTATTGCTTTTTGAAATTATATTACCAATAATGAGTCGATTCATGTTCGTTATGGGGCAGTTCAAGTGGTAGTACCAAAATTATTATTTCAAAAGTTATTAGATAAGAATCAAAGAGATGGATTAAAAGGAACTTTGAAAGTATTAGTAGATAGTTTTAAAAGTTCTAAAGAAGCAACGGATTTAGAAGACATTGAATTATTTAATTTAATATCACATCCATTATTTGAAAGAGTAAAAGGAATGAAAGATGAGGATAGTGCGAACAATACTGTTTTAGAATGAGTTCATATATATTCGAAACAAAATTGAGCTGCTTTATTTACTTTTGGTAAAAAATTAGAGTATGGTTTATATTATTCGTTTGTAGGAGCAAAAGAAAAAAATGAGGTATCTTTACAAATATGACCGCGAAAATAAATAATTAAGTTTATAAAAAATAGGAGAAAAAAACTATGAAAAAATTATTAAGTGTTTTAGGTGTTGTAACTTTAGCTGGTACTGGTGTATCAAATATTGTAGCATGTCATACAAAGACTAAGACNAAAAAAGAAGATACAACTGCGCGTGATCTTGAAGTATTATCTGAGATTCAGGATAAAGCAGTTACTGCAATTACTGAGAAAATAAAAGAAAAGATGTATGTCGATAGTNGCAAAAATAATTTAGCAAAAATTTATGCAAAAGTTGATAATGGTAATTCAATGTATCAATTGAATTTAAACAATGCTGAAGATAAGAAATTAGCAAATTATTTTATTAATGATTTTACGAAGATTTTTGAAACAGTAAATTATAATTTACAGAATGAATATTCAAATTATTTTCCTAATAGTATGCCATTAAATTTTGATGAAGAGCATANAGTTATTAATGTTAATTTTGTAAATGTTGAAGCGATAAAAAATAAATTTCCTGCTGATATTAATNCAGAACCATTTAGTGCTGTTCGAATTGATTTTAAAGCTGNGNTAAGTATTAAATTTAAAACATTATTTTCAAGTTTTGAAATTTCTACAATCTATAATGTTAGTGAAAATACAACCGCATTAAAAGTTCTTTCTGACAAAGCAACAACTTTTTTAATTAAAAATATTCAAGAATATTTTAAAAACTTAGAAAACGCTGATTTTAGTANAAATGATATTTTTAAGCCTTTATATGATAATGTTCAATGAGATTTTTCGGAAAAAACTACAGCTTTAGATGAAAGATTAAANTTTTCATTTAAAGAATATATTAATAGTAAAAAAGAGTTTAAAAATATTGAAATAACTTATAATGCTGTTGAATTAATAGAACAAGTTATGAAGGGAGATTTATCTGCTAAAAATAAAGGCTTTGATAGTTTGAAAGATAATCGAAATATTAATAATTTAACTTTAGCTAATTGATTTAAAGGCGATGAAGGATCAAAGACTATTGAAAATGTTACAGAAGGTGATTTTGTTAATTTTTATAAGAATAAAATTGGTCCTGCTTTAAATATTAATGAAACAGATTATTTAAGTTTAGGTACTTTTAAAATTAATTTAACCTATATTAATATTTATGGTATGGGTTTGTCAGGAAATGTTAAAGGTAGTGATGATGAAGATTTGATGATAACTTTGCAATTATCAAAAGCCGCAATTGATAAAAAATTAAATAATTGAGGGAAAATTATTATTGCTTTTTGAAAATATATAAATAGTTTAAAAATTACGACTCAGGCAGTTGAACTTAAAGTTTCTAATTTACTATTTAAAAAGTTATTAGATAAAAATCAAAGAGATGGATTAAAAGAAGTAACAAAAATGTTATTGGATAATTTTAAAAGTTCTGAGGCAACAACGGATTTAGAAGACATTGAATTATTTAATTTAATATCACATCCATTATTTGAGAGAGCAAAAGGAGAAAAAATAGTTGATGTTAATGAACTAGAAGGCTCAGTTTTAGCATTAAAATATTCTGAAAATGAAAGTTGAGCTATTTTATTTACTTTTGGTAAAGATTTAAATAGTGGTTTATATTATTCTTTTGCTGGGATTGGGAAAAATAAATTATCAAGTAATTGTGTTTTATTTCTAATATATCCAATAATGAGATAAATGATTAAAAAATATATTAAGAATAATTTATTGTTAAAGATAGATAAATTTAAAAACTTAATCTTTTAATTGATCTTTTAATTCAGAGAAGACAATAAATTATGAAAAAAAACTTAGAATTATTATTACCTAGATTTTTTTTGTTAAATACTAATTCATTTTATAAAATAAGAAAANATAGAAAAAAATNAATTNNATAAAAAAAAAAAAAAAAAAAAAAAAAAAAAAAAAAAAAAAAAANAAAAAAAAAAANNAATATAAGTAAAAAAATATTATTTGTGAAAAAATTGAATTAAAAACACCTGTAACTAAAGTTGATGGTTTTGCAAGAATAAATTCTAGTGAAAATGTATTTTTTTGAACTAAAGAATTATTCCCTAAAAATAAATACTCATTATTTCAAATAAAAAGATTGTCAAATAGTTATGAAGACTGAGCAGAAGGAACTAGTTTTGACTCACAAACTAGCAATGGTTGGGTGAATTTATTTTCATTTGACTCTTCTGATAAAATAGTATCGGGAATACCTTTAGTAAGCGAAATAAAATTAAAAAGAAAAAATATTGGCAATATTTGATATACAGCTGATAAAGATACATATGCTATCGCATATGGCGAATTATTTTTAGATTTTGAATATGTTAATAATACTATTAATGTTAAATTAACAGCTAAAGCAACTGCTGCTAATCCGACCTTCTTAGGTTGAACCAAGACGCAGACAAAATTTTACTTTGAAATTATAATTTCTTAATTACATTATTTAAAAGCAAATTATTAACTTAATTACAATGTGTTAATAAATCAAAATAAAAACTAAGCATTTGAAATACTTTTACAAGCATTTTAAAGTTTAGTTTTTTCTTAGTATATGATATTATGGCAAAAGAATTAACTATGAAAATATTAAATTTATAATAAAAAAATGAAAGGAAAACATAAATGAAAAAAACATTATGTTTAATAAGTGCAACAGTAATTGGAATTAATGGGATGTCTTTTACAGTTGCTAATAATTCATATGAACATATAACTACTAACAAACAATTAGAAAAATTAAAACCAAACCAAATTATTAATTTAACTAAATATGATGATCAAAAATTAAGCAGGTCAGAAAGAAAAACACTAGAAAAATTTGAAATAGTTTCATCTTCGGCACGCCCTATTGTAGAATTAGAATTAGATAAACAATTAGCAAGGTTAGTGCCAAAAGTAATACCAAAATTATTAACTTCTAACCAGTATTCTTTTCAAAAAAATGCTCTTGAAAAATATTATAAATTTTTGTCATCGGACTTATTAAAATTAACACTAACAGCTAAGACTTGAATGAAAATAGTTGTTTTATTTATGTTAAATTTAAAAGAAGATTTTATAATTAAATTGAAAAATGGAATTGCTAATTTTCATAGAGAAGATCATAGTGCATGATGAAATTCAATTACAGACAATGATATAAATTCTTTTGTTTATTTAATTTGAGAAAATTTTCCTTACTATTTATGACTTATTTCTTAATTTAGAGCTTGATAATCAAGCTGTAAAAATTACTTCTTATTTTGGATATACATATTATTATTGAGATCAACAAAACCTTGAAAATATAATGATATTCTTGGTGAAAGAACAGAACTAAAAAATAATCAAGACAACGTTACCTTCCAGCAGGAATTGAATACAGCTGTTCAAGAAAGATATAGATATGATAATGACCAATGTATTGGAAAAGATAATGTTGTTGAATGATCAACAAGAACAAAAATTAAAATTAAAATTAACAAAATTATTTGAGAGAAAATAAATACACTTTTCTTTTCCAATGGTAAATATGATTTTATTAGTAAATTAACAAATTTATTATCAGTCTTTCCTCCTGCATATAATGATATTAAATATAAACTTAATTTAAAAGAGTTAAATTCTTTTGCTGATTTAATTTGAGAAAATTTTAGTTATTATTATAATAGTTCTTTAAAATTAAAAAATAATGAGTCAATTCGAATAACTTCATATATTGGATATAAAGGTGGTTTTTGACAACGTGATTATTTTGAATATTATAATGAAATTGTTGATAACAATAATGATATTTTTGAATGAAAAAAAATTAATGGAAGAAAAATCCAAAATAGTCAAGTTAAAATAATAGCAAAAATACATGATGAATTTCGAAAAAAAGACAAACAACAGAGCATCCTGATATGACTACTCCTTCAACTAGTGGGATGACACAGTCAAACTTAGATGAAAAATTAGCAAAAGTGTTAACAATGACAATAAATAAGTCATTAGGTGCAGAGCAAAGACCTTCAACAAGTAGAACTTCTTCAATTTTAAATAAAATTGATAATTATTTAGATGAGACAGAAACACAAGAGGATAAAGGCTCAAATGAATTAGAAGATTCTATACTTCCTTTAATTAATAAGTGAAATTGATAAATATTTTGAAAGTTCTGAAGGTGAGTGGGTATTATTAAAAAATGAAATTAATAAAAATTTTGATAGAAGAGAAAGGATTGAGGCAGGCTTAAAAAATGAAATTAATAATTACTTTCGCAATAGAGGGAGTGTTTCAGCTTCACTACGAGATAAAATTAATCAATATTTTAGTGATAAGGAAATCCAAAGTAAAAGTATTTGAAAAAAATGTATAAAAATATGAAAAAATCATTTAAAACTATAAAAGAGTTAATTTCAAGAACAAATCAAGAATATGAATCAATGAGTTGCAGTCAAGAATATTTTCGTCAATATGAAGAGATTGAAATTGAAGATGACATAACGCCATTGTTACCAGTCAGAAATAATTTTATTTTAAAATTTATAATATTAGCTATCATTGGTGATATATTAGGTGCCAGAATATTAAAAGATTTAAATTTGATTTAAAAAATAATTTAAAATAATTATTAAAATATGCATCTAAAAAAGTCAGTATCTTTAAAAAATTTTACGAACTTTTTAAAAGAGATGCATTTTTATTTGGGGAATTATGTAAAATGAACTGCAACAAACCTTATTAGTCAAATAATACAATAAAAATCATAAAAAATCAATTATAAATTTTTAAAAATCTGTGAAAACCATATACATTTTAGACCACTGATTTAGTCTTTAAATTAGA
>NZ_MQTY02000067.1:0-5694 GCF_016082285.1 Spiroplasma sp. Moj | reverse complement strand
AGGCGACATAAAAGCATAAATTTTTTAACACCAACTGAAGCTGTGTTAAAATTTTTAAAAGACTAACTGGTCTAAAATGTATATGGTACCTCACATCGCCCAANNNNTATATTGATTATTCTTTTTAAAATAGGAGTTTTTTCTTTTTATAAAATTGTCGTCTGTAGCACATCGAACGTTATTTTTGTTTAGTAGAGGTAAGGAAAATGATATAAATTCGTAATTTTATTAAATACTCACACTAATAAGTGTAATAATACATAAATATGTGAGGTACCATATACATTTTAGACCAGTTAGTCTTTTAAAAATNTTNACANNNNTTTTAATAGGTTATGCAAGAAGTCTAATGTATTAAATTTTCAAAAAATTTGTATTTTAATAAAAAAATACAAAAACAATTAATTTTCTTGTACTTTACCATCTTTTTTCTATAATAAAAATAATAAAAAAATAGAAAAGTTTATAAAAAATGAAAATATTTAATGAAAAATTATTACAATATATTGAAAAACCAATTAATAAATGAGAACAAGCAATTGAATTAGCATCTGAATTATTAATTACAAATAATTATGTTAAAACTGATTTTCCCACTAAAATTATTGAAATAACAAATGATTTAGGTCCTTATTATGTTGTGGAACTCAAATTAGCATTATTGCATATTATGCCTTACTCAACAATTTTAAAAACTGGAATAAGTTTTACATATTTTAAAATTCCAGTTAAATTTCAAAAAGAAGACAAATACCATATTAAATATTGCTTAGCTCTTTCTTGTTGCAGAAGATAATTTTTCACATATAGAATTACTTCAATCGATTGCTAAACTATTTGCAAAAAAAGAATTTTTAACTAGTATAAAAAATTGCTCATCATCAATAGAATTAATTGAAATTATAAAACAGCATGATAATTAAAAAATAATAAATTTACTTTCTTTCATTAGTTTTATGATCTAAACTTGGTTCTAAATCTTCTTCTAACTTATGTTCTAATGCTAATTTCTGATCAACTTCTAATGTATGCTGGCTACGTTGTCAATCTTTATAGATAAAAAAGCCAAAAGCAACTGCTAATAAAATTGCTAAAACTAATAAAACAACAATGGCGATGGTAACTAACATGGTTTCTGTCCTCCTTTTTCTCGTTTTATGCCATAATAACTATTCAGACTTGCAACTAGGACTGGTACAAAAATACCTAACACAAAAGCTAATACTGAGATATATCAAGCGTTTTTTGTACAACTAATAATAAAATCATAAACTGAAAAACCAACAATAACAACTAATATAAGTGGAATTAAATAATACATCATAATTTTATATAACTTATTTAATTTAATTCATGATACTTGGTTATTGTAATTAATTACAATATGTAGTTTTTTTGCATATCAAACAAAGAAAATAACTTGTGCTAAAGATACTAAAATTAAATCTAATCCTGCTGCTAATAATTGAAAGGAATTAATTACCTGATATGTACTCTCAAAAACTAGTGATAAACCAACAACAATAATTGTTAAACAAATCCCACAAATTACTTTTTGATTACTAATTTCATATTGTGTTTCAATAGCATCCATAATAACTTCAACATTACCAACCGTTGTACTTAATCCGGCAATAAATAAAGCTAAAAAGAATAAAACTCCTAAGAAATTCCCAACTCCCACAACAGTATTTTGATTAATAATATGAAAAGTTTCTGGCAAAACATTAAAAACAAAAACCATTGAATCATTACCAAACTTAGTAGCAATTTGTTGTTGAAATAATAAAATATCATCTTTATCAGTAACCAAATTATTAACAATAGCTCCTGATGCACCAAAAATAAAGATTAAGTTAGTAATGGATAAAAATAAAATTCCAATTACTAATAAGTAAGCTTTTGAAACATTATCTTGATTATGTGGACCTACACCAGCAAAGCGCATCATCATTCCAATTCCTAATGATGTTGTAAAAAAAGCTAAGGAAAAAACACTACATCATGTTTGACTTTGCTTTAATTTCTCTAAATTATTTGTTAAAAACAACGTTGCTAATCCTTGATGACTCCCTGGAACTGTTAAAATATAAATTGCTAAAATTAAAATAATTAAAAATAATAAGGGCATAAAAAACTTATTAACTTTTTCAATTCCCCTAATTCCAAATAATAAGACAAGACCAACTAACAAAACAACAAATAAAAAAGCTAAAAATACAATTCATTGAAAACCACCATTGTTAGTTACGCCAAAACCACCACGTTGTAAAATCTGATGATTAAAAATATTTCCATCAACATTACTAATCAAGGTAGGACTAAATTCAATTCCAATCGAAATAATAGTATAACCAACCAAAACAGCATAATAAATCGGAATAATAATCATTAAAGTTGATTGAAACCAACCCATAAAGCGACTAAAGCGAACACTTTCCTTATCAAAAATGTTAATTACACTTTTATGTCGAAGATTTCCTAAGTTAAATTCAAAAATTAATAGTGGAATTCCCACAATTAATAATGCAAAAATATATATTAAAAAAAAATAAAATCCACCATATTTATTAATATAACCAGGTAATCCTCAAATTACCCCTAATCCAATTGCTGCACCTAATGATGAAACAATAAATCCAAATTTTGTCATTTGTTTTTTACTACTCATTTTTTTCCTCCTTTATTTTTAAATAAAAAATGCAATATTGTTGCATTTTTACCATTTCTATTTCTTTTGAGATCTAATCTTACGACTAGTACCTAAAACAACGGCAATAATAATACTTGTGCAAAAAGCACCAAACATAATAATTAAAACAATTTTAATAATGTTAACCTTTTGATTATAACTTGCAATATCATCATAGCCAAAAATGTTACCCATATATTGTCCTTTAATTCCTAAACTATTTACAAGATTCTTAAAATATTTTGGTGCAACATTTCGTGCTTCTTTAATCATTCCAAAGTAAGCATCAACAGCATGCCCCATCTCATGGTTCAAAGTAGAAAAAACATTTGGTGAGCTTCATCATCCAATTAAATATTCAGAAATAGTTTTTCCCTGCAAAACATTATCAAATTCTTTTGCAGAAATAACGATATAAGCCCGTTTAGTTGAAATAAAACGATTTGACCATGGTAATGATTGAAAAGAATAATTTGTATAAGCTGCTGTTTGTCTACTTTTTTCTAACAATGGTGCATCAGGAGAAAATAAAAATCCAGTTAAAAAATATTTAAAATTGTCACCAGTTATTGCATAAGTCATATTAAATAAATTTAAAATTTGTTCTTTAAGAAACTCCATCAGTTCATCAGTTCATTGATAATATTTTTGCATTGCTTGCACGCTATCTTTTAAGAAAATAGTACTCCCTTTTTCATGATAATAATTATTTTCATATTCTGTTATCTTTTTTAAATCTTCATCTAACTTATCAAATGATGAATAATATTGCTGTTTACTAGTATTCATAAAATTTTTAAATTTTATAATCGCTGATTGTGATGCTCACGTATATGAATCATTCATCATATTTCCTAATTCCGTTGTTAAATCCTGCTCACCATTATTAATAATGCTATTTCGTAGAATATTTCCGTCAAAACTAACATTATTAGTTTCAATATCTTGCGTTCCACTTGACTGCCACATAATTAAACTTGTTTTAAGAGCATTAAAAGTATAATTCCGTGCTCATAATTTCCTATTTTTGGGAATTAATTGTTGTAAACCAAGTTCAAAAGATGGCAAAAAATATTTTAAATCAACTGCATCAATTGGTTTAGTTGTTAAATTAGTATTATAACTAATATTTGACTTTGCAACATACTGATCAATTTTAGCACGTTGTTTTTGTAAAGAAGTAATTCGGGAACCAAAATTCTCTTTTTGAAGCGGAGTATAAATATCAATAAAAAAATTATTTAAAATCTCTCAGCTTTTATTTTTCATTTCGTTTGGCATTGTCATTCATTTTAAATATGCTTCGGCAAAAAATTCTTTCCAAGTTTTCATTCCATAAATACTAGTATTAATAATCGAGGCCATTAATGACATTTCAAATAATTCTTTCGTATCGATTCTCACATTATTAATATTAGTTTTAGTATTATAAATTATATCTTTATTAGTAACAATATTGTTTTCCATCATTTTTACTGTTTTGTTTTGGTTAATATTGGAAGACTTATAAATAAAATACTGTAATAAATAGCCTGAATAAATAAAATCATTTTCGTCAAGTGATGAAACTGCTGTTGGTGATAGTTCTGTAATATATCCCTTTTGATTAATAAAACTAGAAGTAGGTACAAATGTCATATTAATAGTTCCAAACACTAATAAACTACTTGCTATTGTATGAAACTTTCCCATAATTTTTTCTCCTTTTAATATATTAAAAATTTATTGTTGATAATCAACATACTAATTAAAAATAAAATTAATTGCAATAAAAACTACTTTTAACAAAGCATAAATTTAAAATAACAAATACTAATTATCAAATATTTTCTAATTGTAATAACGATGCTTTCATTTCTAACCCACCACGATAGCCACGTAAAGCATTATTTTTGCCTAAAACACGATGACAGGGAACAAGAATTGTGATGGCATTATTGCCAATTGCTGTCCCCACAGCTCGCATTGCTTGTGTATGTTCAATTTTTTGTGCAATATCAGCATAACAAGTTATTGTTCCATATGGTATTTTAGCAACTTCTGCTCAAACCTTTTTTTGAAACAAAGTACCAGTGAAATCAAACGCTAAAGTAAAAAATGTTCGTTTTCCAATTAAATATTCCGTTAATTGCTCCATAACAAGGTTCGTTTTTCCTTCTTGATCAGCAATTAATAAAATATTTGGTCCCTTTTTCTTCAACCAAGATTCTAATTCATTAAACCCTTTGTTATTAGAACCAATAAAAGTTACACCTTGTTCAGAAACAGCAACATATAAATTTCAATTATTAACCTTTAAATTGTTATAATACCATTTAGTTAACTTTTGTTTGGCCATATCTTATAATCTCCTAATGATTGCTGTTTTTGATTAAAATAAATTATTTTGTGCTTTAAGGTATTTAAATTATACTATTAATTTATGAAAAACTATTTATAATTAGCAAATTTTTTTATTTTTTATTAGTATGGAAACTATAATATAAACTGCAACAAATTAAAATTTAAAATCAAAATAATTTTTATTATAAATTATCATATGAAATAAAAAAGATTAACTTTTTATCGTGTTAATCTTTTTAATAAAATGAAAATATTATTTGATAGCTTTTACATAACCCTTAAAAGCAAATTTTCCAGAAATATANTNNNAANTNTNTTTCTTATTTAACTGTATCACAATATCCGTTGCTTGTGCCTGATACTTGGTTGGGTTTTCTTGCAAATTTAAACAATAGACTTCTTGCATAACCTATTAAAATAATTGTAAATATTTTTAAAAAAATACTAATAGCAAATTATAATTTTAATTAATTATGTTTTTTATTTAAAAATTTAATATTTTCCTACAACGAAAAATGACTTTTTTATTTAAATTATTTAATTTTAAATACATCTTCTATGCTATCTATAATAATTGCAAATTATAAATTGAAGCAATTAAATTAAATNTTNNAAGAATAGCAAAAATATTTTCAATAATAATTCTCATTTTTGAAACT
>NZ_MQTY02000066.1:0-5833 GCF_016082285.1 Spiroplasma sp. Moj | reverse complement strand
AGATGTATTTAAAATTAAATAATTTAAATAAAAAAGTCATTTTTCGTTGTAGGAAAATATTAAATATTGTAAACTGTAAAACGAAACGCGCTAAAACAACCCTTTAATAAGAGTTGTTTTAGCGCGTTTCGTTTTACAGTTTACAATATTCCTAAATAAAAATATGAACTTTGCTAGCATTTTTCCATAATGTTAGTTATTTACCTTTATAAATTTCTAACGCTTTTTTAACAGACATTTTGTAATCAACAATTTTATTAATTGTGGGGCGGTTTTTTAAAAACTTATTACAATATTTTGCTGTTGGATCATATTTTTTTTGTTGTAACTCAGGATTAAAAATTCGAAAAAATGGTTGAGCATCAAATCCCGTCCCTGCTACTCATTGTCATGAGCATTGATTTATAATAGGGTCATAATCTATTAACTGTTGAGCAAAATATTGTTCGCCTTTACGTCAATCAATTTGTAAATTCTTAACTAAAAACGAAGCACAAACCATTCTTGCTCGATTATGTAATAACCCTGTTTCTTTTAACTCTTTCATTCCAGCATCAATAAAATCATAACCAGTTTCACCATTTTGCCACTTTTGTAATCATTCTGGATTATTTGTCCAGTCAATTGTTATTTTTTTATTTCAATTTTCACTAAAAGATCATTGTTGATGTAATTGCGCATTATAAGTTACTTGATAATAAAAATCTCGCCATGCTAATTGGCGCGCAAAAGCGTTATCAAAAACACCAAATTTTTCAATGCTTCAAAGATAACATTGTCGAATTGAAATAACACTAAATTTTAAAGCAGTACTAATTTTTGCTGTACTAGTTTCTAAATCAACAAAATCACGAGTTTGATGATAATTTTGATCTAACTGAAAAATTGCTGTTTTAACTTTTTCAGGTACTAATGGTAAATTAAAATCACTAGATTTAACATTTGTAATGTCTTGTAAAATCTCAAGATTTTTTAATTGTTGGGGCAAAAAGGATTTAACTTTATAAGGAACAATCTTATTATCGTTAAAATATCCTTTTAATTTATTTCAAAATGGTGTAAAAACAGTATAATATCCATTTTGATTAGTTTTTATTGTTCATGGTTCTATTAATACATAATCATCAAATTCACGATAAATAAAATTATATTCTTTTGATAACTGACGCATTGCTTTACTTCGGTTAAGAGCAAATGGTGTATAATCACGGTTTGTATATATTTTATTAATTTTATAACCTTGGTCTAATAAAAATTTAATTCCGGTTTGTTCATTTTCACTTTTTAGAAAATTAACATGAACCTTTTTCCTTAATTGTTTTAAACAATGAACCATTGCTTGAAAACTACGAGGTGAAAAATAATTATTTGCTTTTATTTGTTCTTTTGTAAAAATAAATAATAAATAAATTTTATCTTCTTCATTAGCCAACTGAGCAAGACCAAGATTATCTTCAATTCTAAAATCACGATGAAAAATAAAAATGTTCATTAATTACAACCACTTTCTAATTTATTTTTTTATCATTATACTATAAATATGCTGTCACATAAAAAGGATTAAATTTAATCTAATACACATTTATTCCAATTTAAGTTATAATTATATACAGATATTAAAGAGAAGCGGGGAGTTAGAATGGGAGTACCAACATTTTGTCCAATTCATTTAAAAATTCATGAATGTTCAGAAAATAGTAATAAAGCTATTTCAAGAGCAACTGAAAATAAGATTAAAGCAAAAATGAATCGAATGCTAAATCCAACTACAACTAGTAATGAACCTATTAAACCAGCAGTAGTTGAAAAGGGAACAATTCAATATATTTTAGAAAATGCTAAAAAAAATAATGAAAACATTAAACACAAATTAGGAATTCCAAATGAAGATGAAAAAGCGATTGGTGTTGATGAAAATGATATTAAAGCAAAAATGGCTCGTTTACGTGCTGCAGTTACCAACCAACAAGAAGTAGGTGAAAGAGATAATAATAATTTATCTTCCCCTACTCGTACTAGTGAAGAAGACCCGTTAGAAACAATTAGTGATTTTGATAATAATGACTTAGATCAATTAAATGTTGAAATGCAAACTAACCAAGGGAAAAAAACCGTTTTAAACGCATCGAAACAAAAAAAGTCAATCAATAATAAACCTAATCCAGCACAAACAAAGAAACAAAAAACTACTACTAAGGAAAAAATAAGTCATAAACCAGTTGAACCAACTATTATCTTAACTTCAACAGAAATTGAAGCTTTAATTGAAAAAGCTGTTGTTAAAGCAATCGCAAAAGAAAAAAATAATAAAAAGAAAAGGGGAGAATAAAAAAAGATTTACTTCCCCTTTTCTTTTAATTTTGTTTCATCTAAAATACGTTGATCTGATTGAATATATTTTGTTTGGCTATGTAATAAGTATTTTATTTCTTCTAATTTTTGACCAGTTAATAACACATCCTGGCGGTATTTTTTATTAATTTCCTTAATTAATTTATTTGTTGTAGTATCTGGTTGTAAGGTTTCTAATGTTTCAAATGAAACTTGTTCTCTTAAATCATATTTACTAATAATTCCTCGTAAACCAACACCAATTAACCGAATTGGCTGACCTGATCAAAATTGATCAAATAATATAATTGCCACTGAATAAATATCATCTAGGAAGTTAGTATATTTTTTAATTGTTTGTTGTCTTGTAAAACGTTTTCGATTAGCATTTTTAAATGTAACATAAATGACATTGCCAACCATTGTTCGTTTTTGTGCTTGTTGACTAACATGTTTTGCTAATAAATAAATTTTATTCTTAATATCTTCATAATAAATTAAGTCATATTCAAAAGTTGTTTCATTACCAATTTGTTTTAATTTATTATGTTCAAAAGTTAATTGTTGTTCACCACCACCATTAGCCCGTTCAACAAAAGCATGTGCTGGTTTGCCTAAAATGGTTTCTAATGTTGCAAGATCAGCAAACTCTGCTAAATCTTTAATCGTATGAATTCCAATTTCATTTAAACGATGAGTTGCTTGTTTACCAATCCCAAATATTTTATTAACTGGTAATGGTTGAACTAAGTCAGTAACATCTTCTGGCCGAATTAACGTAATTCCCATTGGTTTTTTCATATCACTAGCAAAAATTGCTAGTGATTTATTATATGAAATACCAATACTATTTGGTAATCCAATTTGTTGAAAAACATTTTGTTGCATATCAAGCGCTAATTGCATTGCCGAACCATATTTTAAATAAATATCAGTTACATCAATATAACACTCATCAATTGAAGCCACTTCAATTTTGTCAGTATAATGCATACTAATAAAATCAAATAATTTTTGCGCAAAATCAACGTATAAACCAAAATCTTGCTTAACAATTTCAAGGTCCTGGCAAATTTCTTTTGCCTTATATAACGGCATTGGACTATTAATGCCTAATTGTCGTGCTTCATAATTCGCTGTTGTTACAACTGCTCGCCGTGAAGAATTAGCAACAACAAGTGGTTTTCCTTGAAAGTGGGGATTAGCAACTTGATGACAAATAGCAAAAAAACTATTCATATCAATATGAAAAATAACTTTCATTCTTTCTCTCCCCTATTTTACTAAAGGCCAAAGGGTCCTGTATATTTATAATTTTTTTTAAAAATAAAATTATAACCAAAAATATATGTAAACTGAATACTCCGTGAATAACTACGAGCAATAATTCAATCATCATATAATTCCGGAAACTGTTTTTTAACAAATGGTCGCATTTCTGTTTCATATCAATTTTCTAAATTTTGCTTAAAATGGCCATTAAAACTTAATAAAATTAAATATGCTGCAATAATAAAAATTAATAATAAATTTAAGACTCCATAGCGATTAATAAAATAAAAGAAATTGTTATGGTCTAACAAGGCGGGATTAGTTTTTAGAATAGCAATAAAAATAATTGTAAATAATGAGACGATAAGAAAGAATAACAATAATAATCGTGGAGCCAAATATAATAAAAAATGCATTGTTTGAACATGTTTATTTTTTAAATATAATTGGGTTGCAAAAAATGTTCGCCCTAAAACATAATCTAATCCCATCCCTGATAAAAAATAAGACTGATTAAATAATTGTAAATCATTAATATAAAATGTTTTCTTTTTATAAGAATGTGTAATTAAAACTTGGCCCGGTTTACGAACAAATTTTAAACCAGTAATTTTCTTTTTCGTTAAATAGCGATCAATTACTTCTAATGAAATCATTGATTGACTTGGAGCATTATTTAAATTTGGAATTGGAACTAAAATATTTCGGTAAGATAAAATTAAAAAAATTAATATAATAATATTAATCGCAATAAAAAATCCAATTAAAATAAAGGCTATTTCACTATTTCCTAATATCATCGTAATCATCCTCTACTATTAAATAATATAATAAAATAAACTGATACTCCTTATATTATATATTATAACTTGAAAGTGTAAACATTAATAGGTTATTGTGCTAAAAAATATTTTTTCTTTTCCCTTTACTCTAATTGTTATCTTTTGTAAGAGTTATTTCCTCAATTAATTCAATCTCTCCAGTTTTAACTTTTTGTAATCGTTCTTTAACTATTGCTGATAAGGATAGTAAACTACCATTATTTAATTTCATTTGTAACAATTTTTTTCGTTCTTCATTATTGGGGTCAGCTGCTAATTTTAATAAACGCAAACGTTGTTCATAATTTAAATTATTGGGATCTATCACATCCTCATCATTAATAAAGATTGCTTCTTTTTTACTTACATCAATATTTATTTTAGCATTTTTTAAGATATTGCTCATTGTTAATGGTTCATTGTCTAAGATTTCATCTGAAATTAGCGGTATTCCATCATTACTATTATATAAGGACAAATTATCATTATTTTTACCCTGTACTTTTGAAAGTAAAACTGGATTATTAAAATATTTTTGGTCAGGATAAACCTCCTCACCGCCAACGCATGGAGTCGCATCTAGTACAACTTGAGCTGGTTTATTTAATAATTCTTCTAATGATTTAGGAGCATAAAAACTATATTTTCGGTGTCCTTCAATCCGTGGTTCTTGAACTCGATTTCGTAGAACATCTAATTTACGCGTAATTAAATTAGCTTTTGATTTTTGCCAACGATCATAAATTTGATTAACATCAAGTGCTGGAGTAACCATATCATTTTCATTAAATGGAACAAATCGATTCTTATTATTTAAATTTAATTCATCTAAATCAGTTAATTCTGTTGCTTGGTTAATTTCTGCCCCTTCTATTGGTTGACATTCAGAATAATCTAATTCATCATAATTATCATTGTGATCAAAAACATCATTTTGAACATTATTTTGTTTAACATTAAATTTATTATTGTAATATGAATATGTCTCAAATTCATTTGTTAATCTAGTAATTTTATCAACAGAATTTTGATTATTATTTAATATCGTTTTATCTTGCAAAATTGAAGTTGGTCGTTTTGCTGTATCAAAATCATTTGGGTCATAATCATCTCAATAATCAATTACTTTTTTATTATTTTCCATTATTAAAACCCCCATACTTTTTTTATTTATTTATTATACTATAAAATTAAGGTGAAAAAAAGGGTTCAGATAACTCTGATTTGTGAAAACCATATACATTTTAGACCACTGATTTAGTCTTTAAATTAGAATGGAGATTAAAATGAAAAAGTATATGGTAACAAGCATTCCAACTGAAAATGAATTATATTCATTACAACGAAAAATAAAAAAATGATATTTACAACAAAAACTTACAAAAGAAATAAATTATATTTATCAAATT
>NZ_MQTY02000065.1:0-5872 GCF_016082285.1 Spiroplasma sp. Moj | reverse complement strand
TTTATGAAAACTAGTGATTGTTACTTTAATTTGTTCTTTAAATTCTTCGTAGTTATCTTTATTAGTTTGATAAATTAGACTTCTTGCATAACCTATTAAAAATATTTACAATTATTTTAATAGGTTATGCAAGAAGTCTATTAATTATTAAGGGAACAGATTTTAACAATATTACTCAAAAAGAAATTAATAAAGTTATGAAAATTATTAATGAAAAACCACGACCGAGTTTAGGTTGATTGTCCTCCAAAGAGGCATTTTTACAAAATATTCAATAATTAAATTATTAATTTTAGATTTTTAACAAAAATCATTTTTCGTGGTGCTGAAATAACTACATAATTTAAAAAAANTANNTTTTTTTTGAAAAAATAGTTGCAATTTTTAATAAAAAATATATTATTAACTTAATAAGGGTTAAAAATCCTACTTGCATATTTACTTTACAAAAAATAAATTATGATTTTAAATAATTACTATTTTTAAATTCAACCATAATTTGTTGACAAAGATCATCAAACTGTGAATAAGAAAATGAATATCAATGAACATTTGTTAATTGATTTTTAAATCATGTTATTTGTTTTTTAGCATAAATTTTATTAGCTTGAACCATTGTTGCTAATGTTGCATCATATGAAAGCTCGCCTTTTAAATAACGAATAATCTCTGGACAGCCAATAATTTTCATACTTTGTTTTGCTGAATCATAATTGCAATATTTATATGCTGCTTCAACTTCAACAAATAAACCCCGCTCTGTTAATCGTAATATCCGTTCAGATAAATATTGATGAAGTTCTGTTTTATCTGGTAATAACCCAATAATATATGGTTCAATATATCATTCATTACGGTGATGATCATTAACTGATTTTAATGTTCCGGTTTGGAAATAGTATTCTAATGCTCGCCAAACACGTTTTCGATTATTAGGATGAACTTTATTACTCTCTTGCGGATCAATTGCTGCTAATTTTTCTCACAAAGCATAATTAGAAATATGTTCATATTCTTTTGTCTTTAATAAATCACGACCCTGGTCAGAAAATTGATAATTTTTTAATAGTGCATTAATATACAACCCACTACCACCAACTACAATTGGAAGCTTATTTTTAGTTCATAATTGAGCTAATATTTTTCGCCCTTCTTGTTGATACATCTTAATGGAATAATTCTCCTTTAAATCAATTGTTGATAATAAATGGTGTGAAATACTAACTTGTTCAGATGGTGTTATTTTATTTGTTGCAAGATTTAACCCATTAAAAATTTGAGTAGCATCAGCATTAATACATTCCCCATTAAAACGCTGAGCCATCTTAATTGATAAATCAGTTTTACCACTTCCTGTTGGACCAACAATTAAAATAACTTTTTTCTGCACCATCAAAACCTCACTAATCTCTTTATAAATTTTATCGGATAATTCATTTTTTTCAAATTAAAAAACTAACATTCAACTGTTAGTCTTTACTTTATTTTAAAAATAACTCTGAACCGCTTTAAGTGTTTGGGTGTAGAGTTACTGATTTATATAGCGGTTAATAACCCCAAACACACCTTAACGTTATAATAAACGTAGAAAACTGTCCTTGCGGACAATTATATTTTATCATATTTTATTTCTTTTTAAAAAAATGGTAAACCGCATTTATTCAATTCCTAATAAATTAGAAATTACAAAACTTCCGATTAAATAACTAGAAACTGTTCCATAGATATTTGCAACAACTAATTTAACTCCAATTTTTTGTTCAATTGGTAAAATTGGTAAGTTTTCAAAAATATTTTCGTTACTATTAACAACAGGATGGCCATCAACAAAATATTTGGTTCATTTTTCAGGATCTCAGACCGTAAAAGTTAAAGTGATTCCTGCAATATCATGACTAATAATATTTTGAATGCTTTCTTTATCGTTTTTGTTGCTATATTCTTTTCAAATATTTTTTAATTGAACATTATAATGTGTCTGCACTTTTTGCAAGTAAGTGTTAAGTAAAACATAATAAAAAATTCCTTGATCAAATTTTGTGTTTTCATTATAATTTGCGCTAGTAGGATTTAAAGTCCATGAATGAGAATCTTTAAATCAATCTTTTACATTTTCACTACGCAGTTGGTCAACATATAATCAACGTTTTTTGTCATATAAATCTGATTTTTCTGAAATTGGATTATCATAATAAGATACTAAAGTTTCTAAATCAGTTACTGTTTTATTTTTACTTGTTTGATCTAAATATCAATTATATTTCTCAACAACCGTTGGTCACGGCTGACTTCTTAAATCTCGCGATGACAGTAAACTTTTTTTCATATATTCTAAACTATCTTTTGCTAAATTTTCTTCACTATGAATTTTTTTTAATTGCGACATAGTTAGTTGCATTTGTTTTAAAATATCTTTGTTTTCAATATTAATATTCATAATATTTTCTTTTGGGAAAAAAGTTGGTTTTACTCATGTATCAAGATTATAATCAAATAATGTGTTAACCTTACTATTTTCATCCAAAACAAGGCTATTAATAGTTTTCTTAGTATTTTCTAAAATTTGATTATCTGAAATATAAGGTAAATCAGGGATTGGATTACATCCAATTGTGTATGTTACCGGAGCAGCTAAGATGCTAATTGCAGCAAAGACACTGAACAATTTTTTCATTCCTATTTATCTCCTTTACCAAGAATTTCACATTTGGTATTGTGTAATTACAAATAATAATATATCATTTTTATAAAAAAACAAGATTAAATTATCTTTTTTCTGTGAAAACCATATACATTTTAGACCACTGATTTAGTCTTTAAATTAGAATGGAGATTAAAATGAAAAAGTATATGGTAATAAGCATTCCAACTGAAAATGAATTATATTCATTACAACGAAAAATAAAAAAATGATATTTACAACAAAAAATTACAAAAGAAATAAATTATATTTATCAAAATGTCATTAATTATTTTAATTTATGTCAGAAATACTATTTATATGAAAATTCACTAAATAGCTTAATTAAATTATTTTATAAGTCAAAACAAACTTTTTATAATTGAGCTAAAAAGATTCAACTTTAATTGAGCTAAAAAGATTCAACTTTGTCTTAAAGAAAAATTAAATTTTCTGGTTTTAGCTAAAAAACCAACGAGACCAATTAAAATTAATAACCATTATTCAAAAACTTACAAAATTGCTGTTGCAAAAATGATGAAAAAATATCGCCAAGAATATGGAACTGGAATTTATGAATTTTATAATTTAACTTTAGCTGGATTTTTCACATATAAAAATGAAGTAATTAAACATAATATTAGACTTCTTGCATAACCTATTAAAATAATTGTAAATATTTTTAATAGGTTATGCAAGAAGTCTANTNTANNAAANNNANCTGAGTACGAAGATTCTTATGTTGCAATTAAAATTGGAACTATGACAGTAGAAAAATTTATATTTGGAGGTTTACCATTTAAACATTTGCGGACTTCCATAAAACTAGAACAAGAGGTTAAAGTTTTAGTAGAAAAAAATCTCTTTAATTTTTAGCTTGAGAAATTTGCAAAAATAGTAATGGAGTTTTGACATTATTTTAAATTAGAAACATATTATGAGAATCATCGTTTGGTTTTTAAGGTGAACCAAGCGACTTTTGATAAGGTACTTGAAGTTGCTAGTGTTTTAGAACAAAACTCAAAAGGAATTCATATCACTTCAATTTTTAGACCTATTATTAATTTTTTTAACAGTAAAACAAATTCAAATCTAAAACTATTATCGATTAATCGTTCTAGTAGTAGTGATTCTGGAAATACAATTAATCTAATTAATAAAACTGAAAAATCTTTTACTGTAAAATTATTAACAAAGTTTGCAAATATAAATAAATATACTAAAAATAGCATATTATTAATGAATGACTTTGACTATTGCTTTTTTATTGCTCCAAACAAGGAAGAAATGATTATTAATAATGGTGAATATTCATTTTTGCAAATAATTGAATTTGAGGTTGGTTAATTTTTAAATGAAATCTTTTAATTTAATTATTAAAAAACATATAATTGTTGCAATTGAAATTATAAATCTATATTATTAAAATATAAAAGAAGTGAGGATTAACAATGATTGAACATTTATATGTACATATTCCTTTTTGCGACCATATTTGTTTTTATTGTGATTTTTTTAAAATTAAAAAATCACGCCCAATAATGATTGAAGAATATTTAACTTCATTAGCACATGAGATTGCTCAACCCCATCCTGATTTTGCTTTAAAAACAATTTATTTGGGAGGAGGAACACCAAATAGTTTAGATGATAATCAATTAGAACAACTATTACAAAAAGTTGTGCAAAACCCAATAATGGAATATACAATTGAGTTAAATCCAGAAAAAATTACAAAAAGTCAATTACAACTTTTAAAGAAATATCAGATTAACCGTCTTTCAATTGGTGTTGAAACTTTTAATGATCAGTTATTAAAAAAAGTTAATCGTTATCATAATAGTGCTGCTGTTGTTAATAGTTATTACTTAGCTCGTCAAGAAGGTTTTGATAATATTTCGTTTGACTTAATTTATAATTTATTTGATCAAACACAAGCTGATATTGAGGAAGATTTGTTAATGATTCAAAAATTACAACCTGATCATATTAGTTGATATTCATTAATTTTAAAAAAAAATTCATATTGGGGTAAAACAAAACTTAAATTACCAGAGTATGATATTGCATTTGATGAAATTATTAATACTGCATTAACTAAAATAGGTTATGAAAGATACGAAATTTCAAATTATACTAATAACAACAAAAAATCACAACATAATTTAGCGTATTGAACTAATAAGTCTTTTTGACTGCTTGGCCCTAGTGCAGCTGGTTTTATTAATAATGATGGTTACTATTTATTACAGAATTCGCGAAAATATGCTAACTGAACACAAACTAAAACAGAATTGTCGGTAAAGGATTATTATTTTCAAATTTTAATGATGGGATTACGTGTTTTAAATGGCATTGATTTAACAAAGGTTAGAGATGCAAAAGCAGCAGTAGATTACTATCAAAAGAAAATTGATGTAGAAGTACAAAAAAATAATTTAGTTTTTGATAATAATCATTTACGTTGTACAAGCCAAGGTTTAAATATTTTAAATGATATTTTAGTTAATATTATGGATTAAGACTTATGCTATAATATACTTCTTGCATAACCTAGTTNTNNNNAANTTNNTNNANAANATATTTAAAATANATGTATATCTCATATAAAAGAAAAGGATTGCGTTATTTAAAAACTTATTTTCCATATCATTTTATTTTTATTATTATTNNTATTTCNTTNATTTATTTCTTTATTTAAAAATAAAATATTTTAATGAATGCTTGAAAAACGTGGATTTTGCCATTTTTCTAAAAGACTCCTGATGCTCTGATGTCTGTTTTGTAATATTTTTCACGTTTTGACATGTCGTTTAAAAAAAGATTAAAACAAATTTATATTTGATATCCCTCGTGATAGTTCTGATATATACACTGCGCGTCTTTAGCATGACAAACCTTTCATGTTCTAAGTTCATGTGGTATATTTATTATATCATTCGAGCTATAGTCCTAGGAAAGGTTCTTATTTATTTTCTTGAAAATTATGAACTCTGCTCAAAAAAACTCCATAAACAGCGATGGGTAGATGCAGCTGAACAGGAGAGAACATGAGCTGAAACTANTTGTTGTTNTTNTTTGTGTTTTTTTTTTTTTTGTTTTTTTTTTTTTNGAGCTGGATCTTAATCTTAACAAATTAATATATTTTACCCGTAATTAACCCGAAAAAGCCAGCTTCATCTACATTCAAAT
>NZ_MQTY02000064.1:0-5915 GCF_016082285.1 Spiroplasma sp. Moj | reverse complement strand
TTTAGTGATAATTTGTTAGCTTTGCCACCTTTTTTAAATTTTTCTATTTCAGCAACCTTTAAAATATCTAACATTTTATTAAAAGTGGCTTGTTTTATTCCTGTTAATCGGAATAATTTTTTATCATTAATAAAATCAAATTTATCAAATTTCATAATTTTAGATTCCTATAATTTCTATTTTAAATATATTTTATAGGAATTTTAAAATAACTAGGTTATGCAAGAAGTCTATTAGTTTACGTGATAAAGAAATTATTGCTGTTAAAGGGCGAATTCAATCATTTCGTTCCAATAATTTTGATGAAGAAAATTATTATAACGATATAATTGCTGACCGTGTTACATATTTAAGCAGTTTTAACTAACATTACTTAATATTATTAACTTAATACCAATTAGCCATTTTTTTGAAGTGGCTTTTTATATAAATAAATTAAAATTTAATACCAAGGAAAACAATAGTTTCAAAAAAAAGAAATTAAAATAAGGTCTTTTTAAGTAATTATTTTTTTATAAAAAAATTAATATTTTTGCTAAAAACACTTGCAAAAAAATGAGGATTTTATATACTTATAAAGGTGTCAGTTAGTAGTAATTTATTACTTAATTGTAAATAAAATACTTACTTACATTATCAAAAACAATACTAAAAATATGAAAAAAAGAGTCAAAAGTTATTGACAATAAACGCATAATTTTGTATGATTTGAAAGATGTTTTGCTGACACAAGAACGATCTTTGAAAACTAAACATAACAACAAAAGATAATCATTTAATCAATGAATATCCGTCATTAAAGCTAGGAACAAAAACAATATTTTTTTAATGAGAGTTTGATCCTGGCTCAGGATAAACGCTTGCGGCATGCCTAATACATGCAAGTCGAACGGGGTGCTTGCACCCAGTGGCGAACGGGTGAGTAACACGTATCTAATCTACCCATTAGCGGGGGATAACAGTTGGAAACGACTGCTAATACCGCATACGACATTTTCTGGCATCAGAAAATGTTAAAAGGTCCGTTTGGATCACTAATGGATGAGGATGCGGCGTATTAGTTAGTTGGTGGGGTAATGGCCTACCAAGACAATGATACGTAGCCGAACTGAGAGGTTGATCGGCCACATCGGGACTGAGACACGGCCCGAACTCCTACGGGAGGCAGCAGTAGGGAATTTTTCACAATGGGCGAAAGCCTGATGGAGCAATGCCGCGTGACTGAAGACGGTCTTCGGATTGTAAAGGTCTGTTGTAAGGGAAGAACAGTAAGTATAAGAAATGATACTTATTTGACGGTACCTTACCAGAAAGCCACGGCTAACTATGTGCCAGCAGCCGCGGTAATACATAGGTGGCAAGCGTTATCCGGATTTATTGGGCGTAAAGCGTGCGCAGACGGTTTAACAAGTTTGGGGTCAAATCCTGGAGCTCAACTCCAGTTCGCCTTGAAAACTGTTAAGCTAGAGTGTAGGAGAAGTCGATGGAATTCCATGTGTAGCGGTGAAATGCGTAGATATATGGAGGAACACCAGTGGCGAAGGCGGTCGACTGGCCTATCACTGACGTTTAGGCACGAAAGCGTAGGGAGCAAATAGGATTAGATACCCTAGTAGTCTACGCCGTAAACGATGAGTACTAAGTGTCGGACTAAGTTCGGTGCTGCAGCTAACGCATTAAGTACTCCGCCTGAGTAGTATGCTCGCAAGAGTGAAACTCAAAGGAATTGACGGGGACCCGCACAAGCGGTGGAGCATGTGGTTTAATTCGAAGCAACGCGAAGAACCTTACCAAGGCTTGACATCCAGTGCAAAGCTGTAGAAATACAGTGGAGGTTAACATTGAGACAGGTGGTGCATGGTTGTCGTCAGCTCGTGCCGTGAGGTGTTTGGTTAAGTCCAGTAACGAGCGCAACCCTTGCCGTTAGTTACTCCATTAAGTTGAGATACTCTAACGGGACTGCTAGTGTAAACTAGAGGAAGGTGGGGATGACGTCAAATCAGCATGCCCCTTATGTCTTGGGCTACACACGTGCTACAATGGTCGGTACAAACAGTTGCGATCTCGTAAGAAGGAGCTAATCTGAAAAAGCCGATCTCAGTTCGGATTGAGGGCTGCAACTCGCCCTCATGAAGCCGGAATCGCTAGTAATCGCGAATCAGCAATGTCGCGGTGAATACGTTCTCGGGTCTTGTACACACCGCCCGTCACACCATGAGAGTTGATAATACCAGAAGTCGGTATTCTAACCGCAAGGAGAAAGCCGCCCAAGGTAGGATTGATGATTAGGGTGAAGTCGTAACAAGGTATCCGTACGAGAACGTGCGGATGGATCACCTCCTTTCTATGGAGTTAATACTTTATAGTAATTAACTAGTTTTAATGACCGTTATGTTTAGTTTTCAGAGATTAGTTTCTCTGACAATAACAAGTAAATGTTATTGGAATTGTTCTTTGAAAACTGGATAATAGACATCTAGTTATTTTAATCACTTGATTAAAATAACAATAATTCAAAATTTCTGTTATTTTTAAAAAATAACTAAAATTTCACAGTTATATTTGTAAATAATTCTCAAAAAACTGATTTAAAATCAGGTCAAATAATTTATAAAACTTTGAAGTTACAAAGGGCGTATGGTGAATGCCTTGGGAATAGGAGACGATGAAGGACGTGACTACCTGCGATAAGGTTCGGGGAGCTGGAAGTAAGCTTTGATCCGGACATGTCCGAATGGGGAAACCCGGTGAGATTAATCTCTCATCATCCTATAATGAATAAATAGTTATAGTGAAGGTATACCTAGGGAATTGAAACATCTTAGTACCTAGAGGAAAAGAAAGCGAAAGCGATTCTCTTAGTAGCGGCGAGCGAACGGGGAACAGCCCAAACCAGATTTATCTGGGGTTGTAGGACCATAATAGTAGAGTTACAAAACTTGTTTATAGTAGAAATGGTTGGAAAACCATGCCACAGAGGGTGATAGCCCCGTATATGAAATAGACAAGACTCGAAATGGTATCCTGAGTACGGCGAGACACGTGAAATCTTGTCGGAATCAACGCGGACCACCGCGTAAGGCTAAATACTACCTATTCACCGATAGTGAACCAGTACCGTGAGGGAAAGGTGAAAAGCACCCCGGGAGGGGAGTGAAAGAGTACCTGAAACCATATGCCTACAAGAAGTCGAAGCCCGTTAATGGGTGACGGCGTGCCTTTTGTAGAATGAGCCGGCGAGTTATGATAGCATGCAAGGTTAAGTAGAAAATACGGAGCCGTAGTTAAAGCGAGCCTTAATAGGGCGTTTAGTATGTTGTCATAGACCCGAAACCAGGTGATCTAGCCATGAGCAGGTTGAAGTTGAGGTAAAACTTAATGGAGGACCGAACCGACGTTCGTTGAAAAGACCGCGGATGACTTGTGGCTAGAGGTGAAATTCCAATCGAACCTGGAGATAGCTGGTTCTCCCCGATATAGCTTTAGGGCTAGCGTCGAGGTTAGCAAGTTGGAGGTAGAGCACTAAATGTATGATGGCCCCACCTAAGGGTACTGAATGCAATTAAACTCCGAATGCCAATTTTGTATACTCGGCAGTCAGTACATGGGTGATAAGGTCCATGCACGTAAGGGAAACAGCCCAGATCATCAGCTAAGGTCCCAAAATTTATGCTAAGTGTGTAAGGATGTGAAGTCGCTTAGACAGCTAGGAGGTTGGCTTAGAAGCAGCCACCCTTTAAAGAGTGCGTAACAGCTCACTAGTCGAGTAACTTTGCGCCGAAAATGTACCGGGGCTAAGCATAATACCGAAGCTATGGGTTTTGTATTTATATACAGGGCGGTAGGGGAGCGTTCTAACAGGGATGAAGGTAGACCGTGAGGACTGCTGGACTGGTTAGAAGTGAGAATGCCGGCATGAGTAACGTTTGAGGGTGAGAATCCCTCATGCCGTTTGACCAAGGTTTCCTGGGCAAGGTTCGTCCACCCAGGGTTAGTCAGGACCTAAGGCGAGGCCGAAAGGCGTAGTCGATGGACAACAGGTTGATATTCCTGTACCACCATATAGAGCGATGGAGTGACGGAGAAAGATAGTATATCCCGGTTATTGGATTCCGGGCTAAGCACAAAGAGGGTAAGGTTGGCAAATCCGCCTTGCATAACCTTGAAGTGTGATGGGGAGCGAACGGTTCGCCTAGTAGCGAAGTATATGACTCCATGCTTCCAAGAAAAGCTTCTAGTACTATTTATATGGTGCCTGTACCTAGAACGAACACACGTGGTCAAGGAGAGAATCCTAAGGCAAGCGAGATAACTGTAGCTAAGGAACTCTGCAAAATAACCCCGTAAGTTAGCAAGAAGGGGTGCTCATAGTAATATGAGCCGCAGTGAAGAGGAAGGGGGAACTGTTTAGCAAAAACACAGCTCTCTGCAAAGTCGTAAGACGACGTATAGGGGGTGACGCCTGCCCAGTGCTGGAAGGTTAAGGGAATTAGTTAGCATTAGCGAAGCTTTGAACCGAAGCCCCAGTGAACGGCGGCCGTAACTATAACGGTCCTAAGGTAGCGAAATTCCTTGTCAGGTAAGTTCTGACCCGCACGAAAGGCGTAATGATCCCTTCGCTGTCTCGGCTGCAGACTCGGTGAAATTTTAGTACCTGTGAAGATGCAGGTTACCCGCAACTAGACGGAAAGACCCCATGGAGCTTTACTATAGCTTGATATTGGGTTTTGATATAGCATGTATAGGATAGGTGGGAGACTTTGAAGCAGTAACGCTAGTTGTTGTGGAGTCATCCTTGAAATACCACCCTTGTTATGTCGAAATCCTAACCTAGATCTGTAAGCCAGGTCAGAGACAGTGTCAGGTGGGTAGTTTGACTGGGGCGGTCGCCTCCTAAAATGTAACGGAGGCGCCCAAAGGTACCCTCAGTATGGTCAGAAATCATACATAGAGCGCAAAGGTAGAAGGGTGCTTGACTGTAAGACTTACAAGTCGAACAGGAGCGAAAGCTGGGCTTAGTGATCCGGCGGTCCCGTGTGGAAAGGCCGTCGCTCAACGGATAAAAGTTACCCTGGGGATAACAGGCTGATCTCCCCCAAGAGTTCACATCGACGGGGAGGTTTGGCACCTCGATGTCGGCTCATCGCATCCTGGAGCTGAAGTTAGTTCCAAGGGTTGGGCTGTTCGCCCATTAAAGCGGTACGCGAGCTGGGTTCAGAACGTCGTGAGACAGTTTGGTCCCTATCTGTTGTGGGCGTAGGAAATTTGAAGAGATCTGTCCCTAGTACGAGAGGACCGGGATGGACACACCTCTGGTGCTCCAGTTGTCACGCCAGTGGCACAGCTGGGTAGCTATGTGTGGAAATGATAATCGCTGAAGGCATCTAAGCGAGAAGCATACTTTAAGATGAGATTTCCCATCCTTTATGGAGTAAGACCCCTTGAAGACGACAAGGTTGATAGGTTGGATGTGTAAGCACGGCGACGTGTTCAGCTAACCAATACTAATAGGTCGAGGACTTCAAAAAAGCGAGAGCTTATTTACAAATTTTAGACAGTTTATTATCTAGTTTTGAGCGAATAATTTCCCTCAGATATAATCTGGTGCTTATGGCATAGTGGACACACCCGTTCCCATCCCGAACACGGAAGTTAAGCACTATTACGCCGACGATAGCCGCAAGGTGAAAATAGGGCAGTGCCAGGTTGAAAAAAGGTTTTGACTTTTTTTAAAATATTTTTACTTTCTTNNTANTTTANAAANATNNTATANTANACTTCTTGCATAACCTAGTTATTTTAAAATTCCTATAAAATATATTTAAAATAGAAATTATAGGAATCTAAAATTATGAAATTTGATAAATTTGATTTTATTAATGATAAAGAATTATTCCGATTAACAGGAATAAAAC
>NZ_MQTY02000063.1:0-5967 GCF_016082285.1 Spiroplasma sp. Moj | reverse complement strand
TTAAAAGTGGCTTGTTTTATTCCTGTTAATCGGAATAATTCTTTATCATTAATAAAATCAAATTTATCAAATTTCATAATTTTAGATTCCTATAATTTCTATTTTAAATATATTTTATAGGAATTTTAAAATAACTAGGTTATGCAAGAAGTCTATTATATAAACTATCAATGACATTATCTTGCCGTAATTGAACCACTGCAAATGGCTGCTTACCATTTTTGTCTGGTAAATTATTACTACTCATTGGTCCATTCAAAAGAATTTTTCGTGATGTTTGTGCCATAATCTCAATTGGTTGACAACCTCTAAAATATTTTTCAAAATCTGCAATAGGAACTCGTTTTGCCGTTACTAATTCTGTAACTAATTGATTAAACTCATCTTCTGTTAACGGACAAATAATATAATCTTTTTGTTCTGAATATCGTGCGCCATAATATGCTTTTGAAAAATCAATTCCAGCTTTTGTTACAATATAATACAACGCTTTCTTACCAACTAACTTTTTAAGTTGAAGAGCAAAATTTGTTGTCACTAATGGTCCAACAGCAATATATAGTAATTTGTTTTGGATCTATTTTAATAAATTCATCATAAATAATGGTAATATTAGGTGTTTTATTAAAGTTGCTGTAACTTTTTGTGAAAATAACTCCCGGTCAACACTAAGTGCATCATCAGCAGGGACTTGAACATCATAAGCTGTTTTTAAAATGAAAGAATTTAATAACTTTAATTCTTCTTTTAAAATTCCAATTGCATTTTCTCTTGAAACACTACGAAAAGAATTAGAACAAACTAATTCTGCAAATGTATCTAATTTTTGAACTGGATTTTTAAATAATGTTTTTGCTTCATATAATTTTACTTTTAAACCACGTTTTGCTAATTGGTAAGCAATTTCACAACCTGCTAACCCAGCACCAATAATATTAATTTCTTTTTGTTTCATTCCGTTACAAAATATCTTTTTCTACTAAAACCTTACGAAGCTCATCTGCTTTGACAAAATCTTTATTATTTTTTGACTTAATTCATTCTAATAAATATTTACAAATTTCACCACTAATCACTGGTAACTTAAAATTAAAATTCATAATATTAAAAATAATATTATAAAAATCACTAGCAAGTTGCAAATTAAGTTTTTTATCACGTAATTGAGTATTAATAATTTTAATCATTTTACTAATAATAGTTAAAACATTTGGACTATTTAAATTATTTGCTAACTCAGCAAGAACTTTCTTAACATTGTCACCATGTTGTGCTAAATTATAATTTAAGTTATATTCAGCTAAATATAAATTTACTGCTTTTAAGACTTTAAAAATCTTTTCGGTTTCACCTTGTGCACTAATAATTAAAGTTTCTGTTACATTTAATGGTTGTGTATAATTAGTCGCATATAACAAATAACGTAATGTATTTGCTCCGTATAATTTAATAAAATCACGAACTAAAATAGTATTATTTAATGATTTACTCATTTTTTTATCAGCAACATTTAAATGCCCATTATGCATTCAAATGTTTGCAATTTCCTTATTATTTTTTGCTAAAAATTGAATTCGTTCATTTTCATGATGAGGAAAAACTAAATCAATTCCGCCAGCATGAATATCAATTGTTTCTTTATGAAAAAATTTATCAATTAAGACAGCACATTCTGTATGTCAACCTGGGCGACCTTGATATAATTTACCCGTTTGATCATAAAAGGGAAAAGAAACTCCTTCGGTTGTTTGCTTTCATAAAGCAAAATCATATTGACTATGCTTATTAGCATCATGTTCAATTCGAATATTAGTTTCTAATTCTGAAATTTTTTTATTAGCTAATTGTCCATATTGTGCTTGATATTTTGCAATATCAAAATATACACTACCATTAACTTCATATGCAGCATTAAGTTTAACTAATTTTTGAATAAAAGTAATAATATCTTTAACATGGTCTGTTACTCGTACTCGCTTTGCTGGTGTTCTAACATTTAAATTAAAAACATCTTCTTCAAAAGCTTTAATATAAAATTCTGCAATTTCTTGTTCAGTTTTATGTTCTGTTGCTGTTTTAGCAATAATCTTATCATCAATATCCGTGTAATTTTGAATATAATTAACCTCAATATGTTGAAATTGTAAAAAACTAACTAATAAATCAACAGTAATAATTGCACGGGCATTACCGATATGAATGTAATTATAGACAGTTGGTCCACAACCATAAATATTAATTTTTTTTGTTTGACTATAATCTGTAAAATTACGAGTCAAAGTATTATATAATTTCATACTTCACCCTCTTATCTATTTGCATCCAATTCCATTTTTTTAAATGAAATAAAAGCATTTGAATATCAGCTGGATTAATTCCTGAAATTCGATTCGCTTGACCAATTGAAATTGGTCTAATCTTTTTAAATTTTTCTCGTGCTTCAAGTGCCAAGTTATCTACCAAATCATAATTCAAATTAACTGGAATTAATTTATTTTCCAACTTAATTGTTTTTAAAGCAATTTCTTGTTCTTTTTTAATATATCCTTCAAAACGAATATTAATTAATAAATTTTGTTTTAAAAATGATTTTAAATTATTTAACGGTGGTAACTCCTCCTCTAAATATTTTAACTCAATATTTGGTCGTTTTAATAAATTATAACCAGAAATGCGTTCTGTAATGTTGGCAACACCTAATTTAGTTAGTTTTTGAATTAATGGTGATTTTGCCGTAAAATAAGTTTCTTTTAACAATTGCATTATTTCATTATAACTTTGAACATTATTTTGATATTCAATTCAACTTTTTTGATCAATTAAACCAAATTGATAAGCATAATTTTTTAATCGTTCTTCAGCATTATCATTGCGCAATAATAAACGATATTCAGCACGAGAAGTTAATAAACGGTAAGGCTCTTCTGTCCCTTTTGTAATTAGATCATCAATTAGCACTCCAATATAAGCTTGGTCACGACGTAAAATGAAAGGTTCTTTTTGGTCAATACTTAAAACAGCATTAATTCCAGCCATTAAACCTTGGCAAGCAGCTTCTTCATAGCCACTTGTTCCATTAATTTGACCCGCCGTATATAAATTTTTAATTTTTTTTGTTTCTAACGTATGTTTTAATTGTGTTGGTACAATTGCATCATATTCAATTGCATAAGCTCATTTTAAAACTTCAACATTTTTAAATCCTGGCAAGGAACGTAGCATCTTTTCTTGTACATCAATTGGCATTGAAGTTGAAAATCCTTGCACATAAATTGTATTTAAACTCTTTGATTCTGGCTCTAAGAAAATTTGATGACGTGGTTTATCAGCAAACCGCACAATTTTATCTTCAAAACTTGGGCAATAACGTGGCCCTGTTCCTTTTACATTTCCAGAATACATTGCTGATGCTGTTAAATTTTTTTGCACAATATTATGTGTTTTTGGTATTGAATGAATTAATCAACATAATTCTTGCTCTTGTAATGGTGTAAAGGTTTTTGTTGAATAAGAAAAAGCTAGTTGCAAATCACTCCCTGGTTCTGGTTGTGCTTTACTATAATCAATTGAAGTATTAAGAACACGTGCTGGTGTACCAGTTTTTAAACGAAATAACTCAAACCCTAAATGTTTTAACTGGGTTGATAATCCTGCTGTTGTAATGTCGCCATCAGGTCCTTCTGCTTTTTTTGTCATTCCTTGTAACACTAAAGATTGCATATATGTTCCTGTTGTTAAAATAACTTTTTTTGCAAAAAATTGTGTTTGATCTTTTAACATTACTCCATAGCAATTATTGTTATCATCAACCAATAAAGATTGAACTGCTCCTTCATATAAATCTAAATTATCTTGCTTTTCAATTATTTTTTGCATATATTTTGCATATTCAATCTTATCTGATTGAGCGCGTAATGCTCATACAGCAGGACCACGTGAAGAATTTAATAATTTCATTTGTAAAGCTGTTGCATCAGCTGCTTTTGCCATTTCACCACCAATGGCATCAATTTCACGAACAACAATCCCTTTAGCTGGACCACCAATTGAGGGATTACATGGCATTAATGCAATTTTATCTTTATGTAAAGTAACTAATAATGTCTTTTTTTTCATTCTTGCTGCAGCTAAACTTGCTTCGACGCCAGCATGACCAGCACCAATTACAATTACATCATATTTTTTCATTAAACTCCCTCCTTTACTAGTTTTATTAATTTAATTCTGCTTCAATTTGTTTTAATTCTTGTTCTACATTAACACGATTAAATAAGTTTTCTTTTTTCTCTATTGTTTTATTATAAATGATTTCTTGCGTTAAAATTGTTTCAAATGTTAAATCAGTTAAATTAACATTAAAATAATCGGCAATTTTTTGCGCATTATCAACTAAAACTAGCTGCAATAAAAAAGCACTAACAATAATAGTATAAGCTAAACTTGCTAAAGTTTCATATAATTGTTCCATCTTTTCGTTTTTTTCTAACTTTCAAGGTTTATTTTCTTCAATATATTTATTCGCCTTATTACATAATTCCAAAATAATGTTTAGTCCTGCTGAAATTTGATAAGCATCCATTGCCTGCTGATAATTCTGCACCGCTTGGATACAACTTTCAATTAGCACATTATCCAATTGTTGTTGTTTTACTAACTGACCATTAAAATATTTACTAATCATATTACTTACTCGTGATACCAAGTTCCCTATATTATTAACTAAATGAACATTATATGATTCTAAAAACATTTCATAAGAAAATTTACCATCATTTTCAGTTGGAATTTCATATCCTAAATAAAACCGTAATGTATCTCGACCATATTTATCAATTAAATATAATGGATCAACAACATTTCCAATTGATTTACTCATTTTAGTATCTTTAAATAAAATTCAACCATGCGATAAAAGTTTATTAGGCTGACGTAACCCTAAACTTTCTAGCATACTTGGCCAATAAATCGTGTGAAAACGAGCGATTTCTTTTCCTAATAGTTGCAAAATCTCAACATCCTCATTATTTCAAAATTTATTAAATAATGTTTCATCATTTGATAAATAACCTAATGCTGTTAAATAATTTGATAATGCATCAATTCAAACATAAATAATGTGTTTATCATTTTCTAAGGTTTTAATTCCTCATGAAAAAGTTGTTCTAGTAACAGATAAATCAGTTAAGCCTGGTAAAATAAAATTATTTAACATTTCATTTTTTCTTGGTTCTGGTTCAATAAAACCCTGATGATTATTATAATAATTAATTAAAAATTGACTATATTTTGAGACTTTAAAGAAATATGTTTCTTCCTTTACTTTTTTTGGTTTATTACCACAAACTAAGCACTGGTTTGTTACTTTATCAATTTGTGCTTCAGTTAAAAATTCTTCACAACTAACACAATATAAACCTTCATATTCTCCTAAGTAAATATCTCCATTATTATATAATTTACTAAAAATTTTTTGGACTCCAACTTCGTGCTCTTTATCAGTAGTACGAATAAACTTTGAATATTCAATTCCTAATTTATTTCATAATAATTTAAAATTATCAACAATCATTGTTGTAAATTGATATGGTGTTACCCCTGCTGCTTTTGCTTTCTTTTCAATTTTTTCACCATGTTCATCGCTGCCTGTTAAAAAGAAAGTTTCATAACCAGCCATTTTTTTATAACGATTAATAATATCCGCTAATGTAGTAGTATATGCATGTCCAATATGTAATTGCGCACTTGGATAATAAATTGGGGTTGTAACATAAAATAATTTCTTGTTTTGACTCATAATATATCCCTCTCATTGTTATACATTTTAACAATATAAATTATATCGCATTTTTGCCAATAAAATAAGAGTTTTTTAAAGACAATTTGTGAAAACCATATACATTTTAGACCACTGATTTAGTCTTTAAATTAAAATGGAGATTAAAATGAAAAAGTATATGGTAACAAGCA
>NZ_MQTY02000062.1:0-6068 GCF_016082285.1 Spiroplasma sp. Moj | reverse complement strand
TTAATGACATTTTGATAAATATAATTTATTTCTTTTGTAAGTTTTTGTTGTAAATATCATTTTTTTATTTTTCGTTGTAATGAATATAATTCATTTTCAGTTGGAATGCTTGTTACCATATACTTTTTCATTTTAATCTCCATTCTAATTTAAAGACTAAATCAGTGGTCTAAAATGTATATGGTTTTCACAGTTAATTTCAAATTATTACTTTACTTAACAAAATATCCAAGATAAAATTATAATTAGTAGTTAATTTTAACTAAAAAGGAGGTTGAGGGAATGCCATCATATTATACAGAACATATTTTAAAATTAAAACAGCCAAAATTAAAGACACCATTAACTGATGGGGAAATTAATGCTATTGTAACAGCTTTTAAGCATTTAGTTTGTAAAATTAAAAAAGATGCTGTTGTTATTAAGCATCAAAAATTTGGATATGAACTTTTTCGTAGTAAAGCAGACGACAAATATTGAGCATATGCTCTTACATTTACTGAACCTCTTAATCCATTAAAACCAATTTATAAACATCATTGAATTGGTAATGCTTTTATTGGTTATGGGTATGATACATTAGAAGAAACAATTAATCAAACTTTTAAAATGATGGAACAAGGACCAACTGCACAAACAAATTTTCGTGATTATTTAACTAGTTGAGATGAAGAGAAAGACCGCATTTTCTTAGGTTGAGAAGAAAAAGAATGGTCTTTTGAAAAATATCAAAAATTTCAGCATTGATATGAAAAAAACAAGGTTAAAATTATGGCAAAACAAATTGGAGTTAAGGATGCCGAAGATTATAATAAAGAAATTAATGATAAAAATAATAATTCTGGATTAGCGGTTTTATTAGGGAAAATGCAAGATCCACCAAAACGCCCCCGAGCAATGGCTGTTGTAATGCGCGAAACAGCAAAGACAAAAGAAAAATGAGATGACCCAAAAACCAAAAAATACCTTGTTGGTTTTATGTATGTCAATTAAGAAAGCATTCCATCTTATGAATTATCGAGAAATTAATTCAACGCAAAATGAACATATTAAATTATTGGCAAAATTAAAAGAAAAAAAATACCGAAAAGAATTTAATTTAGCCTTAATTGAAGGATGAAACATTATTGATGAAGCATTACAACAAAATATTGTTGTTGAAATTTTAACAACAAAAGCAAATCAACCAAAATTAAAGAATTTTAATAATATTTTATTAACAATAGTTCCGGAATTAATTTTAACTAAGTTGAGTCAAAGCAAAAATAGTCAAAATATTATCGGTGTGGTTGATTTAACGAAGGTTAAGGAACAAAATAATTTTCAATTTAATCAAAATATTCTTTTATTAGAAAACATTCAAGATCCAGGTAATGTAGGAACATTAATCAGAACTGGCCTTGGTTTTGGTTTTACAAATATTATTTTGTATAATCATACTGTTGATCTTTTTAATGATAAAGTCTTACGTGCTAGTCAAGGTGCGATTTTTAAAGTTGCAATTAAAGAGATTGATTTAAATGAAATTAAAAACTTCCAATTAAACCAATATAAAATTATTACGACAGGTTTAAATCAAAAAAGTGTTTATTTACAAGATTGTCAGTTTAAGCAAAATGACCGGTATATTTTAGCATTGGGTAATGAGGGGCATGGCCTTTCCACCACATTGCAAGAAATTAGTGATTATAATGTCCAAATTAAAATTAATTCACAACTTGAGTCATTAAATGTTGCTCAGGCAGGAACAATTTTAATGTATGAAATTAATCGTCAGATGGAGGAAAAATAATGTTTAAGTTTAAAAATGCAAGTTATGTTACATCAGCGGTTAATAAAACAGGTTGAATTAATGATGATTTATTAGAAATTGCTTTTTTAGGGAAAAGTAATGTTGGTAAATCAAGTTTTTTAAATATGTTGACAAATCAGCGCCAATTAGCAAAAGTTTCGCAAATTCCTGGGAAAACCCGTATGTTAAATTTTTTTGCAATTAATAATAATCAATTTCGAATTGTTGATGCACCCGGATATGGATTTGCAAAAGTTGGTAACCAATATAAGATGGATTTTGCAAAAATGATGAAAGAATATTTAACTAAACGCCAAAATTTAAAATTTGTCTGTTTGTTAGTAGATTTACGTCATCCATCAACTCAAGATGATTATGAAATGTATCAATATTTAAAACATTTTAACATTTTGACCGTTTTAATTGGAACAAAATTTGATAAGGTCAAAAAGAATGATATTCAAAAGCATGAAAAGATTATTAAAGCTAAATTAAATTTTGCTGATAGTGATTATTTTATTAAAACATCAAGTCGAAATAAAATTGCCCGTGATGAATGTTGAGCATTATTTGCAAAATTATTAAATTTTAATGAATAGTTAAAATATTTTAAATTAATAAACTTATTAAAACTATTTTTATTAAATTAGCATATAATTATGACAAATAAGGAGTGGTTAACATGAATAGTTTTTCATTGACAAAAGAAAAAGGCCTTTGACAAAAAATTTTTAAGAAAATCTCATGGTTTTATCATCTAATTTTTCTTATGACTGGAATTATAACTGGACTGTTATTTCAATTTTTATATATTAAACGATGAGATTTTCTTTATTTCTTTATTTTTATTATTGCAATAATAATGCTTTATTGTGTACTATTTTTATTAGACTTCTTGCATAACCTATTAAAATAATTGTAAATATTTTTAAAAAGATACTAATAGNAAATTATAATTTNCTATTAGTATCTTTTTAAAAATATTTACAATTATTTTAATAGGTTATGCAAGAAGTCTAATAAATAAAAAAACATTTCTTTTGAGATGTTTTTTAAACTAAACGGTTGTATCATTCAACAATTAGTGCTTCATTAATATTACTATTTAGTTCTTCACGAAGAGGGAAACGAACATATGTTCCTGTCATTTTAGTTTTATCAAATTTAACAAATTCTAATGTACTAACTTGACTATCTAAACTTTCTAAAATTTTAACATTTTTTTGTGAACTTTCTTTTACACTAATCACATCACCAGGTTTACAATTATACGATGGAATATCAACTTTCTTCCCATTAACAAGAATATGAGCGTGATTTACTAATTGACGAGCTCCTGCTCTTGTTTGTAATAATCCCATACGATGCACAATGTTATCTAAACGTGATTCTAACATAATTAAGAAGTTTGTTCCGGCAATCCCTTTCATTTTTTTTGATTTACTGTAAGTGTTACGGAATTGACGTTCTGTTAAACCATACATATAACAAACTTTTTGTTTTTCATGTAATTGTAATCCATAGTTTGATAATTTTGAACGACGTTGTCCATGTTGACCAGGTGGTGTTGTTCTTTTTTTCCCTTTTGAAAATTCTTTGTCGTTTTCTAAGATACTAAAACCGTATCTTCTTGCTTTTTTAAATATACTTCCACGATAACGTGCCATTAAAAAAACCTCCTATATATCATTATGACATACAAAAAGATTCATTGAATTGCTCTAATAAAGGAAGTTTTTTGCTTCGCCCTAACAGCTAGGGTTACTTTAACACTAAATCTTAATTAATAAAAAACTAAAAACATTACTATGCAATTCTGCTGCTTCTCTGTGTTGTCTAGGGAATATTGTATAATAAAATCAAGGATAATTCAATATTTTTTTTGTGAAAATCATATACATTTTAGACCACTGATTTAGTCTTTAAATTAGAATGGAGATTAAAATGAAAAAGTATATGGTAACAAGCATTCCAACTGAAAATGAATTATATTCATTACAACGAAAAATAAAAAAATGATATTTACAACAAAAACTTACAAAAGAAATAAATTATATTTATCAAAATGTCATTAATTATTTTAATAGGTTATGCAAGAAGTCTACTATTTATATGAAAATTCACTAAATAGCTTAATTAAATTATTTTATAAGTCAAAACAAACTTTTTATAATTGAGCTAAAAAGATTCAACTTTGTCTTAAAGAAAAATTAAATTTTCTGGTTTTAGCTAAAAAACCAACGAGACCAATTAAAATTAATAACCATTATTCAAAAACTTACAAAATTGCTGTTGCAAAAATGATGAAAAAATATCGCCAAGAATATGGAACTGGAATTTATGAATTTTATAATTTAACTTTAGCTGGATTTTTCACATATAAAAATGAAGTAATTAAACATAATATTAGACTTCTTGCATAACCTATTAAAATNATTNNNAATNNTTTTAATAGGTTATGCAAGAAGTCTAATGAAATATCTAGAGAAACTAAACTTNTAAAATATATTAATAAAAACAAAAATTTTTTATTAAACAAATATGATTATATTTTGATTGATACAAACCCAAGTTTAAATATTACTAACATTAATGCTTATGCAGCAGCAGATAGTATTGTTTTAGTTTCAGATAATTCTGTGCACTCATTAAGAGCTCTAGATATAGTTGGCAATATGTGAGAGCAAATTTCATTAGATTTAAAAATTGATAATAATATTAAGGCTATAATANTAAATAATTTTGATACATATTCAATTTCGAAAGACTTTATAAATGAAATTGAACAAAGCAATTTAAAAACAATTACAATACCACAAGAAATTAGGAAAAAACAAGTTTTTAAAACTAGTGAAATAACGGGAATGCCCGTTATTAAAACTTTAAAAAATAAAGAAAACCCTTATTTTAATATTGTTGCTGAATTAGAACAAAAAGGAGTAATATAAAAATGGCAGAAAGAAAGAGTATATTTTCTCAAAGTAAAATAAGAACAATAGAAAAAGATGTCTNCAAAANTTTATTAAATAAAGATAATTATTTTGAAAAAGAANAAACAAAAGAAACTACAATAAAAATTAATAAAGGCGGTAAAAAACAGCATGTTAATTTAACTTTATTACCTGATAAATATGAAAAAATAAAANGCATTGCTTTTGAAAATAAATTATCCATATCAGCTTTATTTGAACAATTAATTGACCAATTATAAATTCATATTAATTAAAAAAATATTNNNNAAAGAAAGTANGGATATTGTGCATAAATTAATAAGTTTAGATGATGATTTAAGTAAATGTGAAAATTGCAGTTTTATTATTCAAAAAATAGATGATAAATGATTTACGATCAATNACGGCGATAGAAAATGTGGTAAATAATATTTTTTTGATATAATTAAATTGTTTTAGATATAGTAATTATAAAAAATATTAAAGGAACATGAATTATCAACTATGAAAAAAATATTAAGTCTTTTAGGAACAATCACTTTAATTGGAACAAGCACAATCAGTTTAGTTGCTTGTAATAAACCACAATATAATAAATATGAATTAAAAGAAGAAAAAGAAAAACCAAGCTCACATACTGTATTAAATAATAATAAATGTATTAATATTTTTAATATTCAAGATGAAAAAATAAATTTAAATAAAATAAATGAAATTATAAACAGTAGTGAATCTAAACCTGAAAATAATTATCAATGTAATATGGTGTTACAAAACATAAAAGATAAAAACAATGTTACATCACAAGAAATATTAGAAAATATAAATCCTATTATCTTAAAAATGTTTAATTTTGTAAAAAAAGAAANTACAATAAATGATTATAATATTGTTGTTTATAATTCACGTAATTTTAATGATATTTTAAAAACAATAGATATGAAAAAATATTGAAGAACAATATATTTTAAAATATTTTCTAAAAATAAAAATTTATTTTCANGAGAAACACCATATATAAGTATTAAATTTAGAAATTTGGAATAAGTTAATTAATTTTTTATATTCCCATTTTAAAACGATANGGATATGAACTATAAAATAACGCATCATACGGGTCGTGGTACATTTTACTATCAGATGTATTTGTTTTNGTATCGCTAAACTTTAATTCACTAATACACTTATCTAAAAATGGGAAATTATCTAACATACCATATATTTTACCTTGAACAAACATTTTTNNTANTCNNNAAAAAGCTTAGGTTTTATAAAAAATATAAATAAAGTAATTAAATATAAATTAAAGTAATCGCTTATTAAAG
>NZ_MQTY02000061.1:0-5273 GCF_016082285.1 Spiroplasma sp. Moj | reverse complement strand
CTCTCTCTCTCTCTCTCTCTCTCTCTCTCTCTCTCTCTCTCTCTCTCTCTCTCTNCTCTCTCTCTCTCCCTCTCTCTCTCTCTCTCTCTCTCTCTCTCTCTCTCTCTCTCNCTCTCTCTCTCTCTCTCTCTCTCTCTCTCTCTCTGNCAGCTATTGTTGCATATTTCAAACACTAAGCCAAACGGACTCTGGTGAAGAATGGCTTGTTGAGTAAATCAATTCGGGCTGCACGCAGTGTTAACCAAAAACGCTTGCTTATTCCATCTTTCATCTCTAATTATACAACTTTAAAGTTACTTCCACAAGCGCCAGATGAAGGTCCTTACCTTACTGATACTCAACCCATTTCAAATTTAACCAAATTTATTAATATCTCACATATCATATATCTCACATGCGTGTGGTTTACCTCCACCCCAGTAATCACTTTTTTAATTAATTANAATTANANTTTGCTATTAGTATCTTTTTAAAAATATTTACAATTATTTTAATAGGTTATGCAAGAAGTCTAATGAAAGCAAATCTTGGCATTATGCCAACTTTAACAACTAAGTTTAAAAATAAACCAGAGAAAAATTTAGCACTTTATTCTCGGGCAATAAAAAAAATAAAAGAAACTATTAAAAAATATCAAATTAAATTATAATACTTATAAAGAAATTTATTAATATAGGTTATGAATAATAAAACAGGAAAAGGAAGAAAATATGCAAGAATATATATACATTTACGGAATTAATCCTGTTGTGGAGTCATTACTAAATCCAGCAGTGAAAATTAATAAACTTTATTTATTACCACAAGGGAAAAATAATGATTATTATTTGAAACTAGCTAAAAGTCGTCAAATTAAAGTTGTCTTTTGTTCAACAGATAAAATGACAACTCTTGTACAAACTAGTAAGCATCAAAGTCTGGTATTGGAAATTTGCAAGCCAGAAAATTATTCATTAACTGCAATAACAACAAAAGCATTACAAAATAGACATCCATTTTTATTAGTCCTTGATCAAATTTCTGACCCACATAATTTTGGGGCAATTTTGCGTACTTGTGATTTGTTTAATGTTGATGGGGTTATTATTCTAGAAAAACGCCAAGTTGATATTAATGCTACTGTTGCCAAAACCTCTGCAGGTGCTTTTAATTATGTTCCAGTTTGTCGAGTAAATAATTTAACTAATGCAATTGAATATTTAAAAAAACAAGGGTTTTGAATTTATGCAACAAGTTTAACTACAACAGCCCACAATGTAAGTGAATTAAAATATGATACGCCAATTTGTCTAATCGTAGGGAATGAAGGAACAGGGATTAGCGCAAAATTATTAAAGCATTCTGATTTTAATATTTATATTCCAACAACAGGTCATCTTGATTCTTTAAATGTATCGGTTGCTAGTGCTATTTTAATTTATCAAATTAAAATGTTGCAACAATAAAATTTAATTTAGAAAGGATTTGACTATTGTTATGATGAATGAATATGAATTACTTTATTTATTTCAAGAAGGTCATAATCAAACAGCATTATTTAGTTTATATAAATTATATGTACCCTTTCTAGAAGATGTTAAGCGCCGAACTTTTTATAAGTATTTTGGTTTACCAATTGAATTAGCTGATTTAGAAAGTTTAAAATATTTTTCAGTATTAGAAAGTGCCAAAATGTATAATCCCCATTCGTCAAAAAAATTAAAAGACTTTATTTTTCAACGTTACACATGAGATATTCATAAACAAATTTGTCAATTTTTTAATTTAAAAAATAAATTTTTAAATTATTACATTAAATTAACTAATGAAAATATTACTAATCAAGATGAAAATTTTTCAAATAAAATTGCTTGTTTTGATGAACAAAAACAAATTATTAAAATATTTTATCAACGATTATCACCATTAGAAAAAGAAGTATTTCGGTTATGATTTGCTGGTGAAAATATTTATAATATTCACCACTTATTAGGGTTAAATTATCGGCAAGTTGATAATGCAATGCAACGAATTATGCAAAAAACAAGAGATTTTTACAAAAATAGTTAATTAAGTATATGAATATTTTTATTAATATACTATAATTAATTATGGTGAATATTATGCGCGAAAAGATTATATTAGTATGTTCAGAATGTTTAAATCGAAACTACACAACATTTAAAAACAAAATGACACAAAAAGAACGATTAGAAATAAATAAGTTTTGTAAAACATGTAATAAACATACTAAACATAAAGAAACAAGGTAGAGGTGTTTGCAATGAAAAAAAATGAAAAATCAAAAAAGAATGTTAAAACTGTTTTAACAAAAGAAGAAAAAAAAGCGTTAAAAATTCAAAAGAAAAATGAAAAAGCAGCGCTAATTTTTCAAAAAAAAGCAAGTAAAACAGCACCAATTCAAGTTGGGACAAAAAAAGTAAGCACAACACCAGAGGTTAATGAGAATGGTGAACCAATTAAAAAAGGTCTTTTTAAGCGTAAAAATTCAAATAAAAGTAAAAAAATAAATTGAAAATTAGCTTTTCGTGAATTTCCTGTTAAAATGGCAAAAGAAGTCACAAGAATTCGATGAACAAGTAAGGGTAGTTTAGGACGCAAGTTTTTAATCACAATTTTATTTATTATTGCTTTTGCGGTGTTTTATTTAGTATTAGATTTAATTTTACATCATTTACTAACTGTTGCTCGCATTATATAATAGATAAGTTTAAAAGGAGTAAAGTAAGGTAATGTTAGGAAAAAACACAATAACAGATGAAATCATTGATAATGATAAAAGTGAAGACAGAGAAACTTTAGAAGATTTTACAAAGTATCCTGGAAAATTATATGTAATTAATTGTTATTCTGGACATGAAGACCGTGTTCGTGATGACTTAATTCAACGGGTAGAATCATTAAATATGAAAGATGTTGTTTTTGATATTAGAGTTGTAAAAGAGATAGTTTCAGCCAAAAAAGGTGGAAAACTAATAGAAAAAGAAAAAAATGTTTATCCAGGTTATATTTTTATTAATATGATTATGAACGATGAAGCTTGATATATTGTTCGGAACACAACAGGGGTTACTGGATTTATTGGCTCATCAGGGCGAGGAACAAAACCTTTTCCTTTAACAGATCAAGAAGCAAGGACAATGCTTTCAAAATCATTGGCAGCTAAAAAAACAGCAACACAGCAAGGGAAAAAAGTTAAAAAAGTATTTGTGGCAAACTTTGAAGTGAATGATTATGTTAAAATTTTATCAGGAACTTTTACTGATATGGAAGGACAAGTAACAAAAATTGATACTTCAAAAGGGATTGCTATAGTAAATTTAGAAATGTTTGGTCGTTTGACACCTACTGAAGTTAAATTTGACCAATGTAAAAAAATTGGTTAGGTTAGCATAGCAAATTAATATTAATTTTTGTTATGCTTTTTTTAAAATGATAAATGTAAACCGTTTAACTGATGATACTTTTTTTATGCGAAATGCTGTTGTTGTTGCACGCGAACTATTAGGAAAATATTTAGTTCGAATTATTGATGGGAAAAAAATTATTTGTAAAATTATTGAAACTGAAGCTTATGATGGACCCGAAGATGATGCTAATCATGGTTTTAACAATAAACGTAGTTCTCGTAATGAAACACTTTTTTGAAAAGGTAGCTTTGCACATGTTTTTCTCATTTATGGGATGTATCATTGTTTTAATATTGTTACTGACCAAGTTGATTTTCCAAGTGCAGTTTTATTACGCGCTGGTGAAATTATTATTGATGAAACTGTTCCTGACTTTGTTTCAACACCACGGTTAGCAAATGGTCCTGGGAAGTTATCACGCTATTTAAAAATTACTAAAGCTGATGATGGACTTTCTCTGCTAGAAAGTGCAGTTTTATATCTTGCCGAAGATACAGCACCAACTGCAATTGAAATTACAACTACACCACGGGTCAACATTGAGTATGCAACAAATTTTAAATTAAAACCATATCGATTTTATATTACAGATCATAAAGCAGTTTCGAAAAAATAAGAGGTCAAAATGAATAAAGCAAAAAAAGCAGAAATTTGAAAGGTTCACCGGGAATTTCCTTATCTTGAGATTAGCAATATGGGGCGTGTTCGTAATATTGTAACAAATAAAGTTAAGGAATTAAAGAAGCCAAAAAATACTAATTATTATTTAATTCGTCGTTGTGAAGATGGAAAAACAAAAACAAGGCCATTACATAAGTTGGTTGTTGAGTTATTTATTGGTTCAGTTCCGCCAAATATGACAATTGATCATATTAATGGTAATCCTCGTGATAATCGAGCAGAAAATTTAGAAATTGTTTCAAAACGAGAAAATACAATTCGGCAAATTAGGATGTGATCACATCCGCATAGTTTTTATAATCGAGATTTAGTGAAAGCACATAGTGAGAAACGATGAATGTATCGTAGTGAACTATATAATTGAATTGAAATCTTAAAGCTATTACATGCTCAAGGAATTATATACTATCAAGTGAAATGAAAAGGAAGTAGTAAAGGGCGAATTGGTCAATTACCAAATGGTGAAACAATTGTGCGTGTCAAAAATATTGATTCTAATAATTAATGGTGATGATGATTTTTAAAAAAACTATTATGTTGTTTATTCATAATAGTTTTTTTAAAAAAATGATTTGTGGTTTAAGTCCAGCACTAGCATTTAAGTAAATAATACCATGATAGTTTAATTTAATAGCATCAAGAAGTGTTACTGATATGCAAACATCTGTAGCAACACCAACAATGACTAAGTTAGTAACCTTGTGTTCTTGAAGAAATTCATGTAATCCATTTGAAGTATGATTATCACTAAAAAAACCACTGTAGCTATCAAAATCTTGTTGTGTTCCTTTTAAAATAATATGGTCAAATTGCGATGTAGTTAATTTATATAACTCACTGCCAAATGTATTTGCAATGCAATGTGAACCTCATTTAGCAAACGAACAATGATTATTAGGATGAAAATCTTTTGTCGCAATAACTAAATCACCATTCTGATCAAATTGATCAATTAAAGCAACAATTTTTTCATATAATTTTTCTACTCCTGGGACATATAACGCTCCTTTAGGATCAACAAAGTCATTTTGATAATCAATCACAATTAAGGCTTTTTATTCATTTCATAATNCTNTNNATTNTTNTTTATGTGAGGTACCATATACATTTTAGACCAGTTAGTCTTTTAAAAATTTTAACACAGCTTCAGTTGGTGTTAAAAAATTTATGCTTTTATGTCGC
>NZ_MQTY02000060.1:0-6092 GCF_016082285.1 Spiroplasma sp. Moj | reverse complement strand
ATAATTTTGTATAAATACTTCAAATAATTTCTATGTTGAAAAAATCGTTGTTGGAATCAATCAAATGACTCACATTTTTCATTTTTAATATAATTTTAGTTAAATAATGAAATATAATTATAAATGATATAAAAGTCTGTTATTTTAAATGTTTATTTATTTTATTGATTTTATCTAAAAATAATTAAATTAACATATATAAAAGTAAAAAAAATCATCAGCATAAATCAAATAGTTGATATGAATCATTTTAGTATTCTTTATATATAAATATAAATCTAAAGCAAATATTTTAAAGTAATAATTTCTTTCTTTCATTGATTTTAATAAATAAATAATTAATTAAATATATATAAAAATATACAATTCAATCAAATACTTTATATATGTATATTATTATATTGTCCAAAAATGTTTTCCCATAAGAAAATTAGTTTAATATTTTATTAATTGATTTTTGATTGAGCATTGAAACAGAGAGAGAGAGATAGAGAGAGCAAAAGGTAAAAATTAATAGGTTTTTTATATACCTTTTTGGCTAAAAAAAAAATGGTTTAAAAATTTTTATTTTTTTTTTTTAATTAAATGCATTTTTATATAATACCATAAATAGGTAATTTCATTCTAGTTCTAGCTCTAATTTGCATAAGTTCTAATTTAANNANTAAATCAGTGGTCTAAAATGTATATGGTTTTCACAAAATATTTTAAATTTATGGTTGTTTTTTAAATAAACTTAATGTTATAATGATTTAGGTTTTCGGGCTATAGCTCAGCTGGTTAGAGCGCACCCCTGATAAGGGTGAGGTCAATGGTTCAAGTCCATTTAGCCCGACCATTTTTTTATAAGAATTTTGGGCCCGTAGCTCAGCTGGGAGAGCACCTGCCTTGCACGCAGGGGGTCGACGGTTCGATCCCGTTCGGGTCCACCATTTCAAAATAGATTTAAACAATTAATTAAAAAAGCATATTAATTAATTTAATATGCTTTTTTAATTGAATTTAATGGTTGCTTGTTACTATTATCCTGAATTTTTGTGAGGGAGGGTTTATTAGACTTCTTGCATAACCTAGTTATTTTAAAATTTCTATAAAATATATTTAAAATAGAAATTATAGGAATTTTAAAATAACTAGGTTATGCAAGAAGTCTAATATAATGGCTTTTTTTTGGTATAATATATTTAATGCAAAACAGAATATAAACAGGGGTGAAGTATGTCAATTTTTGATAAAAATGAAAACGAAAGATATGCATATTTTTTAACGAATTTTAAAGAAATCTTTACAGATTGAGTAGTTATGATTAATGATCAATTTATTAAGTCATCATTAGATAATTCATCAACTAAATTATTTGGAATGAATGTTGATAAAGCAATTTTATTTTTTGATATTAATTTAGATGCAAATAATGAATTACATGAATTAGGAATTATTAAAGAAAGTTATAGTATTGATTTAACAAATGATTTAGATTTGAATTTAGGGAAAAAAATAAATAAGAAAAACGAAGGAAAAAATTATGATTTAATTTATAACCAAATTGATAATTTTTTTATTGAAGATTCAGAATTATTAAAATTTTGTGAATATACATTAAATATTACTAATTTATCAATGGAAACGGATGGACCAACAATTAGTGCTTTGAATAATTATAAATCAGTTGCTTTTAATAGTTATACAACAAAAATTTATGAATTATTAGATTGATTTGGTATTGAAATTGTTGATGCAATTAATAACGGATTAAAAGTAAAACGTTTTGGTATTAAAGACAATAGTACTGGTAGTAATAGCAAGATAAGAAGAAAACCAAGATTAATGTCAAATAAAACTTTAAAAAATATTGATAATGATGATAACAAAATTAATAAAGAAATAATTTTTACTGAGTATTTTGCAAATAATGGTAATATTAGTGCTAAGTTAATTGCTTTAAATAAGTTATTACCACTGTTAGAAGAAAAACGAGCTGAAATTAAAGATTTTAATCCTAAGTTAGAATATGATATTTTTAGTTTTTTACAACATACAAAATATCGGAATTCTTTAACATATCAAGAAGATAGCGAAGCTGAAAAACGTTTGGATAAAGTTTTTAAAAAAGCGGTGCTATCGTTATATTTATTAGATATTGGTTAAAAAGCGAAGAAAATAATTCGTTTTTTATTTATTAAAATTATTTTAAGAAGTTTTCTGTTATAATTTGTAGTAGGTGATTATGATGAAAGTTATTTTAATTAAAGATGTTAAAGGAAAAGGAAAAGTTAATGATGTAATTGATGTTGCTGATGGTTATGCAAAAAATTATTTAATTAAAGAAGGTTTTGCAATTCCAACAACTTCTGCTAATTTGGCTAAATTAAATGTTGTTTTATCACAGCAAGCAGCACAAGAAGCAGCAACAAAAGCTTCTTTAGAAGAATTAAAAGCAACATTAGAAGAATTAACATTGAATTTTAAATTAAAAGTTCATGATAATAAAACATTTGGTTCTGTTTCTTTAACACAAATTGAAGATAGATTAGCAAAAGAATTTAATTTAAAAGTTGATAAAAAGAAATTTATTGATAATAATAATTTAACAAGTTTTGGGTTACATTACCTAAAAATTAAATTAGCTCCAAATATAATTGCAACATTAAAAATGATGGTAGAAAAAAAGGAGAGTTAATTAATGGAAAACATCAATAAAACAGAATTAAATAAACTTAATGTTATTAATGATGCGGAAAAAAATGTTTTAGCAATAATTGCACACTCCATTACAGCAGCTGAAGAAGTTTTTTCAATTTTAACAGAAGAAGATTTTACTGTAATGAATTACAAAGTAATTTTCAAAACTTTACAAGAACAATTTTCAGCAAAGGTTGCTATTAATATTACAACATTAAGCAATTATATGTTAAAAAATAATATTTTAAATAAAATTGGTGGCATTGAATTTTTAACTGATTTATTTCAATCATATACAACAGATGCTAATTTATCTGAATATTTAGATATTATTATTAAAAATACAACCTCACGTCGATTAAAGGCTGTTGTTGATAGTATTAATCGTCAGATTGATGCTCATCAGCCAATTGATGAAGTTGTTAGTCATGCAGAAAAAGAAATCTTAGATGTTAAAAAAGAGCGAAAAGGGAATTTATTTAAAACTTCATATGATGAAGTTGATAAAGTACTTCAAAAAATTGAATTGTTAGAAAATTCTGGTGAAATGTTAACAGGAAGTCCAAGTGGTTTTCGTGATTTAGATCGTATGACATCAGGTTTTCAAAAAGGGGATTTTATTATTTTGGCGGCACGTCCTTCAATGGGAAAGACAGCATTAGTTTTAAATTTTGCTGTTAAATCAGCTGCTCAATCAAAAAAAGCAGTTGCTATTTTTTCAGTTGAAATGCCAGCGGAACAATTAATTCAAAGAATGCTAGGAAGTTATTCAACAGTTGATTCTGTTAAAGTCCGAACTGGTAAAGGGTTACAAACACGTGATTGAGAAAATATTACCAAGGCGGCAGATTTTTTAAAACAAACAAAATTATTTATTGATGATACACCAGGTTTGAAAGTTATTGAATTACAGTCAAAGTTAAGAAAATTATGTCGTGAAAACGAAGTTGGTTTAGTTGTTATTGATTATTTACAATTACTTAGCACTGGAACTCATTTTGGTGATTCACGTCAACAGGAAGTTTCAACAATTTCGCGGCAACTTAAAGCATTAGCACGTGAATTAGAGGTTCCGATTATTTGTTTATCCCAATTATCACGGTCAGTTGAAAAACGAGAAGACAAAAGGCCAATTATGTCTGATTTACGTGATTCAGGAGCAATTGAACAAGATGCGGATATTATTATGTTTTTATTTCGAGAAGAATATTATACTTCTCACGATTCAAATAATATGGAAGGACCAATGTTAGAAACAGAAAAAGCACAATTAATTTTATCAAAGCATCGAAATGGTCCAACTGGGAGTGTTGAATTATTGTTTGTAAAAAAACACGGTTCATTTGCTGATTATGGTTTGCAAAATACAAAAATTTAGGATACTATATTAATTAGTGAAAAATAAATTAGTGTTTAAGAAAAGAGGACTATAATGCGTAAGTTATTATCAATTTTTGCAGCAACAACTTTGGTTACAGCATCATCAGCATCAGCTGTTGCTTGTAGTGGTGCACCACAAGGAAATCCTATTCCTACTTTTATGTATAATGGAAATCAAAAATTTAGTCATGCTCCAACAGCAACTGGTAAATCAACAAATGGAATTGATGATGTAACCCAATCAGGAAAAGATGAAAATGGTATTCCTTATGAATACAGTTTACAGGGGGGGCAATTGGGTTTAATTAATAATGCAATTAATCCTATTTTACATGGTATAAATTTAACAAAAGATAATAGTGTAACAACTGGTAAAGGAGCAAAGTGAACTGATGAGCAAATTGCAGCTGGCTTAAAAGGGCAAAAGGATGAACTAATTAAAACTGCAAAAACTGATGCGCAAGATCCTTTTGATAATAGTAAAAAAATTAATCAAAAAGTATTATGAGAAGAATTTTTTAACAATTATTCAACTAGTTATGACTCATACTATAGTCAAGTTGCTTTCTTTGCAAATGAAAATAAAACAATTTTAAATAAAATAAATGATAATTTGGTGACAATGACTGGAAATGCAGAAAAAACAAAGAATAAAGAATGAGTTAAAGAACAAACTTGACCAGATGGCAAAAAAACTCCTTATACACCTTCATCATTAAAAGTATTATCACCTATAGCATCGATTCTTGAATGATTAAATGATCCAAAAAATGGCTATAATCAAGGTTATGATCAAATTGATCAAAATCGTGGATATCAATCAGCACGTTATCTTGCAATTGTTATTCCTAATGTGACAATTCGCTTTGAGTTTCAAGGAGAACATAATCGTTTTACTTTTACATCAACAATTGATAAATTAGTAGGTTATGCAAATTATCTTGTTTACGAAAATCCAAATAGTACAAAAGATAGTCCAACTTATGGTCATCAATGATTTTTCCTAAATTATGGTTTTTATGACTTTGAGAGTTTAAAAGATGATGATTATCATCACTATAATTTTAATGCGATTCCAGATGCTGCTAAGATTGATCAAAATATTAAAATTGCATTAGGTTTTGTTAAAAAAAATGATGATAAAGAAATTTTAACCGATGAAGAAGATAAGGAAGTTGGTAAACGTGGTCAATTCCCAACACCAGAAACAGATTATACTTTCCCAGCTCTAAAATGAACAATTAATGTTGATTCAATTACTGACCAATATAAATAATGGATATTAAAATTCTGGCAATTGGTTCATTAGATAAAAAGTATCTAAGTAATGGGCTGTGAAACTTTTTTTGAAAGAATTAAGCATTATGCAAAATTAGAAATTATTGAATTAAAAGAAGTTAATAATTAATAAGAATGAACAAGTAACAATTAATGAACAAACAGCATTAGTAATAAAAAAACTATTAGATTATTCAGAATATTATAAAGTATTATTAGCATCACAAGGTCAAATTTTAACAAGTGAACAAATTGCTGCATATATTAAGGAAGTTAAAGATTTTAAAAAAGCAAAGTTATTGTTTATTATTGGAGGCAGTCATGGCTTTAATTAATAATGAATTATTGTCAAAGGTTAATTTTCAATTAAGCTTTGGAGCAATAACTTTACCACATCAATTATGCCGATTAGTATTATTAGAACAAATATATCGTAGTTTTAAGATTATTAATAATGAAAGTTATCATAAGTAATTTTTAATTAAAAAGAACAACCAGATTATATTTTTTTAGTTTTAGTTCTTTTTTTATTTTGGTGGGTTTGCTCCATCATTGCAATTTTTTGTTTTCGTGCTAATTCTGATAAAGCATTTGTATTTTTTTCTAATAATTAATAATTGCCGATAATAAGGACTATTTTTTTTTAGTTAATTAGACTTCTTGCATAACCTATTAAAATAATTGTAAATATTTTTAAAAAGATACTAATAGNAAATTATAATTTTAATTAATTATNNNNTTTATTTAAAAAG
>NZ_MQTY02000006.1:0-22746 GCF_016082285.1 Spiroplasma sp. Moj | reverse complement strand
AGTATCTTTTTAAAAATATTTACAATTATTTTAATAGGTTATGCAAGAAGTCTAATAAATGCTAACCCAATCACAAGATGATAATAATTTTTTTAAAAACCGATCATAATAGCCTTTCCCATATCCTAACCGAAAATTTTTTTGATCAAAAGCAACGATTGGAACAACAAGAACATCAATTTTTTCTGCATCAATTATTGGCAATGAATTTAATGATTCATAAAAACCAAAACGTGAATTAAATTCTAAATCAGTTGTTAAATTGGTAATATGATAAAATTTTAAATTATTACCATCCATTCGTGGTAATAAAACATTAATTTTTAATGCAAATAATTGCTTAATAATAAAAATAGTATTAACTTCATTTTTGATTGAATAATAAAGAGCAATTGTTTTACTATTTTGTACACCCGGATGTTGAAAAAAAGTATTAAAAATCTGAGTTTCTTTTTGCTGTCGTAACTCAGATGAAATCTTGCTTCTTACAAGCAATTTTTCTTGTCGAATTTCTTGTTTAGCACGAGTTATCATTAACCAACACTACCTTCCATATCCATTTTAATTAACTGATTTAATTCAACTGCATATTCCATTGGTAATTCTCTTGTAAATGGTTCTAAAAATCCCATAATAATCATTTCCAAAGCTTCTTGTTCTGATAAACCACGACTTTGTAAATAAAATAATTGTTCCTCAGAAACTTTACTTACTATTGCTTCATGCTCAATTTGTGATTCATTATTATAAACTTTATTCTGAGGAATTGTATCGGAATGTGATTTTCCATCTAGAATTAGAGTATCACATTCAACCCTAGCTTTTGAATACTGTGCTTTTGGTCCAATATGAACTAACCCACGATAGTTTGCTGTTCCACCATTAAAAGTCATTGATTTAGAAATAATTTTAGAAGAAGTATTTTTTCCCAAATGAATCATTTTTGAACCAGCATCTTGAATAACATTTTCCTTTGCTACCGCAATTGAAATACATTGTCCTTTACTATTATTTCCTTTTAAAATAACACTCGGATACTTCATATTAATTTTTGATCCAATATTACCATCAATTCATTCCATTTGACCATTTTCATCAACAATACTACGCTTTGTTACTAAATTTAAAACATTATCACTCCAGTTTTGAACAGTTGTATAACGCATTTTTGCATTTTTTCCCACAAAAATTTCAACAATAGCAGCATGTAAAGAATCACGAGAATAAATTGGTGCTGTGCATCCTTCAATATAGTGTAATTCTGCATCATCATCAACAATAATTAATGTGCGTTCAAACTGACCACTATTCTGATAATTAATCCGGAAATAAGCCTGCAATGGTTTTTCTAATTTAACTCCCTTTGGAACATAAATAAATGATCCACCTGATCAAACAGCTCCATTTAAAGCAGCATATTTATTATCTGTATTTAGTACTAATGTTCCAAAATATTTTTTAAATAACTCTGGATGTTGACGTAATGCGGTATCACAATCTAAAAAAATAATTCCTTTTTCTTCAACTTCTTTTAACATACTTCCATAAACTGGCTCACTATCATATTGAGCTTTAATTCCAGCTAAATATTCACGTTCGGCTTCTGGTAAACCTAACCGGTCAAAGGTTTTTTTAATTTTTTCAGGAACCTCATTTCATTTTGTTGCAATATGTTCTGTTGGTTTAATATAATAAATATACTCATCAAAATCTATAAATTCTAAGTTTGGCCCTCAACTTGGATTTTTTATTTTTAAAAAATTATGATATGACTGTAACCGATATTCTCGCATTCAATCTGGTTCATTTTTATGATCTGAAATTTCATTAATAATTGTTTCATTAAGACCTTTCCCAGTATTATAGTAAGAAATATCTCCATCATTAAAACCATATTTATAACTAGAAATTTCTTTAATTTCTTTTTCTTGCTTTAATTTTGGCATTAATAAGACCTCCTTTGGCATTAATCATTATCTGTTTTTAATAAATCTAATAATAATGTTTGAAAACCATTAACACCAATTGTCGCACATTTAATTCGATTAGGTTGTTTTGCAATATTAATAAAAGCAATTAAATCGTTTAACTTGTTCTTATCATATTGTTTGTCAAAAACCATTGCTAAATAATTTTCAATAATTGCTAAACCATCCTTCATTGTTTTTCCTTCTAGTTCTTGCGCCATAATGTCACTTGATGCTGTTGAAATTGCACAACCAACACCGTCAAACCGAGCACTTATAATTTTATTCCCTTCAATTATTAATTCTAAATAAATATCATCAATACATGATTCAGAAGCTTGATGAATTGAATAAACTGTTGGTTTCTTTGTTAAACCTTTGTACTGTGGTTCTGAATAATGGTCCATAATAATTTGTCGTAAAAAAATTGGGTCATTTTTATTAAATTCCATTTAAACCAACCTTCCTAAAAAATCTTTCTCATTTGCAAGTGCCGATACTAACAAATCAATATCTTCATAACTATTATAAATTGAAAAACTAGCTCTAATTGTATTTTTCTCTGGAATAACAGTACCAATTAACCGCGCACAATGATCACCACTCCGAACAGTAATCTTATTGCGGCTTCCTAAATGCATTGTAACATCCTGACAAAAAACATTTTTAATATTAAAAACTAATGTTGGTCCCTTGCTATCAGGATTATAAATTATTGCTTTATCTTTTAATTTTTTATTAAACTGTTGAATTGCATATTGTTTTAACTGATGATTATATTTAATAATTTCTGTTAAAGTAAGGCTATTAACAAAATCAATTGCTGCTCCAAAACCAAAAATATCAGCAATATTAGCTGAACCCGCTTCTAACCGGTCTGGTAATTTTTTTAAACTATAATCTAAACCATTATTATCAATTCGAGTATTCATACCACCGCCAACAATTAACGGCTGTAATTGTAGCAATAATTCTTCTTTTCCTCATAAAATCCCAATTCCAGTTGGGCCAAAAATTTTATGGGCTGAAAAAGTAATAAAATCAGCATTTCACTTTTGAACATCAGTTGGCATATGAATAACACCCTGTGCACAATCAATCACAACAATTATTTCCGGATTAATTTTTTTAATCATTGTAACAATTGATGTTGGATCATTTTCATATCCTAAAATATTTGGCACATTAGCAAAAGAAACAATCTTTGTTTTAGCAGTAATAACTCTTGCTAATTGTTTTAAATCAATTTGAAAATTTATTTCTGGTAAAAACTTAACAACTGCTTTTTTTTCTTGTGCCATCCGATATCACGGTAAAATATTTGCACCATGTTCTTGTTTTGTAATTAGAATCTCATCACCCGCTGTAATCTTTGAACTTAAACCATACGCAATTTGGTTTAATCCATAAGTTGCTCCAGGGACAAAAATAACTTCTGAAACCTTTTTAGCATTAATAAAATGCTGAAGTTTCTGACGAACAAGTTCATATTGAACATTTGTTTTATATCCTAAATCACTATCAGTATTATGCGGATTAGTTCCATAATTTGTATAATAATCATTAATAGCATCAATAACAACTTGTGGTTTTAAGTTAGTAGCAGCACTATCAAGATAAATTTGCTCAGAATTATTTTTAAAAAAAGGAAATTGTTTTTTAATTTCTATATAATCAATCATCATTATTCTCCAATTTCTGTATCAATTTCATCAATAATATTTTTTTGTAATTCCTCATCCTCAATTGCATCAATCACATTTTTAAAATAACCCATACAAATTAATTTTCGAGCTTGCGTTATTGTCAAACCTCTTGTTTGTAAATAAAAGATTTGCTCTGGGTCTAGCATCCCAACCGCATTAGCATGACTTGCTTTAATATCATTTTCATCAATTAACAAAATCGGATCAGAAATTGCTTTTGAAGTTTTATCAAAAACTAGTAATCGTAATTCTTGATGAGCTTCTGATTTACCCATTGTTTTTTCAATATGACTAGTACATTTAACAGTTTGTAATGAATTATCTTTTGCAATTGAGTAAGTTTTAATTTCACTTTCGGTTGCTGGGGCTAAATGATGAGCATAAATAATCGTATTTTTATGATATTCATGTGTTGACAGACTTGCCAAATAATATTTAATAGCACTACGTTTACCCCGCAAATTGAAGATAATGTTCTCAGTAATACTACTATTAACAATATTTAAGTGATAAATATTAACTTGTGCTTTTTCTAATAAGTTATAAAAAAGATTAGCTATTTGTTCACATTCACGATTTTTGTAAATATTAATAATATTAATTTGACTATTAGCAGGAATATTGTAGTTAATTGTTACTTCTGAAGTTAAATTTAAAAAAAACAAAAAAGTTTCATTAACAAGATTACTAGCAAAATTAATATTAATAACTTCACCAGCTTTATTATTCGTAAATGTTAATTTGGGTGTTGTTGCATCAATAGTAAAATTGTCACCAATAAGTTTTTGTTCATTCATTAAAACTTGCATTTTTACTTACCTTTTTGAGCAGCACACCCAATTCCCGCTAAAGGTTTAACACCCCTTTGTTTATTTTCTACTGGTAAATCTAATTCTTGTAATAATAATTCGTATCCCTCTTCGTTAATTTTTTTAACTAAATTATAATCTCCACTTTTAACAATTTTACCCTTAACAATAACATGAGCATGTGTTGGTTGCACTAAATTAAAAAAGCGATCATAATGGGACACAATAATTGCAGCAAAATGCTTATTTCGCATTTTATTTAACTCAGTACTAACAACATTTAAAGCATCAACATCTAAACCTGAATCAATTTCATCAATTAAAGCTAAAGATGGGCTTAATAAATTTAACTGTAAAATCTCATTTTTTTTCTTTTCTCCCCCTGAAAAACAAGTATTTAAATAACGACGAATCATACTATCATCAATTTTTAAATTTTTAATATTACGGTTAATATCTTGGTATAATTCTGGTAATTTAATTGGTGAATCACGATGAGCATTAATAATTGCTTTTAAAAAATCTAAATTTAAAACTCCAGAAATTTCAACTGGTGATTGCATTGCAAAAAATATTCCCATTTTACTTCGTTCATCAACCGTTTTGTTTAAAATACTTTCCCCATCAATTAAAATATCCCCACTTTCAACAGTATAACTAGGATGCCCCATAATTGTTGATAATAAAGTTGATTTTCCATTTCCATTAGGCCCCATTAAAGCATGAATTTCATTAACATTAACAGTTAAATTTAAACCATTTAAAATAATATCATTATCAGCAGAAACAAATAAATCTTTGATTTCAATTTTTTTCACTTTAGCCCCTCCTTTGAAAATATGTATTATATTAGTCCCGAAGTGAAATTATCTTTATTTTTTAATTAATAAAGTCTACTTTTATTGTACAATAAAAGTAGACTTTATTATATTTTTTTAATAGAATGTAGTTAGTATTTTTTATCAAAAAGTACAAAAATAAAAAGTCAAGAGGAAGGATGAACTAAAATGAAAAAACTTTTATCATCACTAAGCAGTATGATATTAGTGGGCGCAACCGCATTTGGAACGGCGGCTTGTAGTACTAAAGAAAAAAATAATCAACATAAAAATGAAAATGGTGATAGCATTTGGGCATGAATTCCAGGAATTTTTGGTGGTAAAAAAATCACTTCTCCTGATATTTGAAGTGTCTTAGAAAATCCATTTGTAGATGCAGGAAATGGAAAATGAACAAATGATCCAACCCAATGAGATGGCGCAACAAGAATCAAAATGTCAGTTCAATTAATGCAAATTTTAAGCGTTGCAATTTTAGCGAACCCTGATAAATTTTTTGTATCAAAAGAAACTACAATCGGTGATATTGCTGATTATAAAAATTTAAAAGACATTTTAAAAACACAATGACAATTACTAATCACAAATACAAATAATACTGTTGAGAGAAAGAAACAAAGTTTTAAAGACAGTGATAAAAAAAATTGAGAAAAAAAATATCATGATTTTTTAGATTCAAACTATAAAGATATCAGCGGTGCTAGTGGCAACAAAAAATATGAAATTGAAGAACAAAATTATAAAGCTGCCATTATGACAACTGGTGCTGATGGCGGAATTAGTGCAACACAAATGTTAACTAATGTTTTATTAAATAATAATATGCGTATATACAGACAAAATAACACTGAAAGCGCAGTTATAATTTTAAGGGATTTTGCTAGTTTCCTTAAAAACGGAAATAAAGCAGACGATTGAAATACTGACAATCAAAATTTACGTACTCAATTGGCATTAGCTTTTAGTTGAAATGAAGATGAAAAAGAATTTATTGATAATCTATCAAAGTTAACAATCGCTGAAATTAATACTCGTATTAATACAATTGCAACAGATTTAGGAACTTTTAATTATAAAATTACAGAATATTTGAGTAAGCATCCACCAGTTGCAACACCTATTTTTAAAAATTCATCTAAAACATCAGTTGGTACTCCTGAATTAAGTGAAACATATGATGTTGGGCAAATATCATTATTTCAAAAATATATAATTGAAAAATGATTCCAAAATGAAAAACCTTTAGCAATTTCAAAAATAACATATGCTTTTAAATCCGGAGCAACACCAACTGATACTGGTTTTACAGCAGATAGTTTTGATGAAACAACAAAAACACAAATTTATAAAGATTTAGAAACTTTATCCTCAGCTAAAAGTTGAGAAGACTTTACTACTAACAGTGAAGGTACAGTTACTCCATCATCAGATTTATTAACTTTAAGTACACAAGCTGATGCTGTTAAATCAAATATTTTAAAATCAAGTGTATATAATAGCATTAATGCACCTGGTGATATAAATGTTACGATAAGTAAAATTAATCGTAAAAATCCAACCGTTCCAATTAGTGCTGCCTGAAAAATTGGTACTACTAATGATATTGTTATTAGTTTCTTTGATACAAATGGTTTAAACTTAGTTCATATTGATGGCCGCGAATATCTAAAGGATGCTGACCCAACATCATACGACGCTTATGGTAGCAATTGACAATTTAAAAGTTTAAATTATTCAAGTAATTTTTATAGTTCATTAACAGATAAATCAAAAATCATGACAGTTGACAAAGCAAAACAAAAGATGAATACACAATTTAGTAATGCTCAATACTTATGATATTTAGTAAATCGTAGTTTAGTAAATAGCAATAATAACAGTAAACTAAAATTTAATGTTTTAAATGAAGTTAAAAAATATGCTACATTAAGTTCTGGTTCTGGTTCAACTGATGATAAAACATGATGATTTTGAATTTATGACTTTTTCAATAATTTTAATAATAAAATCTTAACAAATGGTGCTGGTCCTCAACAATGATTGAAAAACTTTCTTACTTTTAAAGATTCAGAAAAACATGAGACAAATCATGATTGATTTATTTCAATTATTAATGCAATGTCAACTAATTTATCAGGAGGTGCTGTTCAACGTTTATACAGTAGTTTTGAAGCAGAAAATAAAACAATTGAAGGATATAAAATTGGAGGACCCGCTGCTAAGATTGATCCAAAAACTATTGTTGAAAAAATTAGTAACGCAAAAGTATGACATGAAGAAATTGGTTTAAATTACACAAAATTAAGTGTTTTGGCAAAAACTCCATTATGAGTGTATCAATTTCCTCCTGTAATAACAGATCCAATAAAATATTTTTATAAAATAGGAGGTAGACGATAATGAAAAAACTACTAAGTATTTTAGGAGCAATGTCTATTCTTTCTTCTACTGGCACAAGTCTTTATGCATGTGCAAAAAAAGATTTTGAAAGATTTACCGACCCCGCAATTGCTGATGAAGTTAAACGTTGAATTATTGCACAAATTAATTCAGAAAACGAATCAAATGTTGTCAAATATTCATTTAATGACATTTTCACTAAAGCAACCCTAAAAGAAATGGCTGTAAGATTATTAGATACTAATATTTCAAAATTTTTCTATGCTTCAGAAGAATCAACAAGAGCACGTTATACCGGAGTAACAATTGACGTTAACCAACCTGATTCATTATTAATAAAACAATTTATTAACTTTGTTGAGCAAGTTGCACTTGATAATTTAAGTACAAAATACTTTACTGGAATTTCTAATTCAATACCTTTAGAAACAACAATTGCAGGACAAGGATATGCACCTGATTATCAATCAGAAGGTTGATATGTTGGCGGTACTCAATCATATTTCTGAAAAGGAACAGATAAACCAAATTATATGAAATCAAGAAAAGAGCAAGGAGAAGCTAATTTCAAAATTAAAAGTAAAAGTGCTGGAACTAATTATACTGACTTTAATACAATGTCAGAAAATGAAAAAAAAGTTGCATTAAAAGTTCGGTTTAAAGATTATTATACACATGTTGAAGTACCAGCAGTTATTGATAAAATTATTACTGTAACATACTTACACCAAAACGAGATTAAGCGCTATGGTAGCGGAGATAATAGTTCAATTTATCTAAATCGAAATAATACATTATTTAATGCTATTCAATCATGAGATACCATTAGTGGAGCACGATGAAAATCATATGTTAAAATGGTGTGAGAATTAAAACTAGATAAAGAAGAATTAGACAAATTATTTAATAATAAAGATACAGATAAAGGACCATTAGCAAATGTTGAAAAATTAAATTCTGATTTAACTAATAATCAGGATATTTTAATAAAAAAACTTAAAAACATGTTTAATGAGAAAAACCAAAGTAAAATCTTTAATAATATGATTAAAGATGGAATTGATCCAATTTTTGGGATTAGTGGTTTTAAAGGATTTGTTGGAATTGATAAAAATAAAAACCCAAATGATATTTTTACAACTTTAAACAATGCTGATGCATATAAACAAAAAATTATTGATACAGAAACACCATGTATTATAAAATCAGGTGAAGGAACAGACCATTCAAGTTACCAATTCTTAGATACAAATAAAAGATACGGGTCAGTTGTCTTAGTATTACCAATTTATGCTGTTGATTTAATGAAAAATATGAATATTAATTATAAAAATGATAATAAAAACAATAAAGAATTATCATTAACTTGATACGGATCAGGAGAAACACCAACTGATTTAGATCAAGCTTGATTAGCACAACAAGGTGGTATTAAGCGTTCATTATCATGATTATATAATGAAAAAGGTTATTTAGGAACATACAATGAAAATGGTGAAGCTCTTTATAATGAAGATGGAACACCAGTTGACATTACAAAAAATATTAAAGGTCAAATCCTAAAATGAATTGAATATACTTTTGCACAACAACAAAATTTACAAACAGCAGCAAAAACAAGATTATATTCCTTAGCCTTTGCCAATAATCCAGAAAATGTTTATTCACAAACTTTGTATGATGCAATCGGATCATATATTATTAAAGAAGATTAAAAAAATCTTCTTTTTTTATATTAAAAATAACTTAATTAATTAACGATAGTAGTTATTTGCTATAATTAATTACATAAGGAGCTGAAATTAATATGAATGAAAACAATTGTATTTTTTGTGAAATTATTGCCCAAAAAATACCAAGTAAAAAAATTTATGAAAATAACTTAGTTTATGCTTTTTTAGATGCATTCCCCAATAGTGATGGTCATACCTTAGTTATTCCAAAAAAGCACTTTGAATATTATAGTGTTACTGATGATGAGTACTTAACAGAAGTTGCTAAAATTGGAAAAATAATTGCCCAGAAAATGTATCAAACATTAAAACCTGTTGGAATTAATTATGTTAGCAATGAAAAAAGTGAAGCTTTTCAAAAGGTTTTTCATTATCATCTTCATATTATTCCAAAATATCAAAAAGATGAAGGATATAACTTTAAGATTAACGTTGATAAAGAAAAACTACGTGATTTGGCAGAAATTCAACAAATGTTAATTTTAAAATAAAAAAAAGTATTTTGCTTATAAATACTTTTTTTATTTTCTACTATCTAAAAAATCATAAATAGCTTGATAATTTGGTTCATTTCCAATTGGATTAACAATTTCAAGATATTCTACAATATTATCTTGGTTTAAAATAAAAACTGCTCGTGGCAAAATTTGCAAAGCAGTAAAAACTAATCCTGTCTTTGTCCCAAAATCACGATAATTATAATCTGACACTAAAAAATGTGCTTCATCTCTAAAAGATTCACAACATCTTTCTTGAGCAAATGGTAAATCACGTGAGACTGTGATTAATCGTGCATTAGGATAATCTTTCATATTTTTGTTAAATTTAACAGTTTGAGTATAACAAACATTTGTATCAATACTTGGAATTACCGATATAACTTTATATTGTGTTTTAACATCACTAAGGTGAAAATCACTCATATCAGCATTAGTTCCTTTAAATTCTAACTTATCACCAACTTTAATAATATCTTGGGTAAAATGTGAAAATACATCCCCATCTAATTTAAATTCTCCCATTTTTATGGCCTCCTCTTTTCTTATTTTTTCTTCATTATTAATGAGATGAGCTCCATCTCCATTAATAATCATACTATTATTTTTAGTTACAGTAAATTCTGCTTCAATAATATTTTGTTCAAAATAATCATTATTATGATAAACATTGCTTATTTTAATCACACGCTGGTTTGTAGAGCCAATTAATCGTCGTTTTTTATCTAACTTTTCAATAATAAATGGTCCATCAATTAATATATCAATTTTAGATAAAATTGCTGGATGCTTTTCTAGCAATAGTTCATATAAAAAACCAGAAAAAACAATTACTGTTAAATTATTTGTTTGACATAAAGTGACTAGTTCTAAGAGTGCTCGTGGTTGAATAAATGGTTCTCCCCCTAAAATGGTAATCCCCTCAATTTGAAAGCGCTCTTTAGCGTCTCTAATCGCCTTAAAAAGGTCACTAACTTCCATTACATTCCGATTAATGAGAGGAATCATTTCCTGATTACTACATCCTTTGCAATTAATAATACAGCCTTGCATTCATAATGCGAATCGTTTTCCAGGCCCTTCAATGGTTGTAAAAGAAACAAAACGATTAAAATTAATTAAATTACTCATTTTTTATTTAAAACAATATTCAATTTGATGACCATTTGCTTGTGCTAATATTGTTTCTCCAGCTTTAAATTTAGTTTGATTTGCAAAAATAAATGAACTCAATCCATCAACGACATGCTTTTCAATACTATTTAACAAATCACGACCACCTTTTTTATCATCAGAATCCTGAATAATAATTGGTAAAATTTGTGGTAAATCCATAAATTCTAATTTAATCTTATATTTTTCTCAAACAGCTGTTTGAATGGGCTGTAATTTTTGTGTAATTAATTTTGCTTTAAAATTAATATCCTTAATAAAATTAAACGGAATAATATTATTTCCAATTCGCCCTAATAATTCTGGTCGTTTTAATTCAGTTCGAAAATGATCAGATACTTTTTGAATAAATTGCTTTTCAATTTCTAAAAATGATAAATTATCATCAACTTCACTTGCACCAATATTTGAAGTAAAAATAATAAACGAATCAGAAAAAGTAACAGTTTGACCTTTATTATCAGTTAAACGACCATCTTCTAAAATTTGTAAGAATTTATCTAAAATTCGCGGATGGGCTTTTTCAATTTCATCAAATAAAAGTACACTAAATGGCTTTTCTTTAATTGCATTTGTTAATTGTCCACCCTGTTCATGACCAACATAACCTGGTGGTGCACCAATTAATTTTTGATCACTTGCTTCTTGGTTATATTCCGACATATCAAACCGAATACAATTTTTTTCATCACCAAATAAAAATTTGGCCAATGCTTTTGCTAGTTCAGTTTTTCCTACTCCAGTTGGTCCAACAAAAAACAATGTACCTTTTGGTTTTGTTCGTTTTGATGAATATTGAACACCTGATAATCCAGTAAAAGCTTTATAAACAACATTCTTCACTTTTTCAATGGCATGATCTTGCCCAATAACTCGTTTTTTTAATTCTTTTTCAATAGTTGCTAATTTTTCATAATTCATTTCTTCTCATGGTGAAACTTTATCACCGTATTGATAAGAATTTAATAATTTTTCAAATGGTAAGCGTTCTGAAATATTGTTTGAAAACTTAATTAATTGATAAACTTCTTTCAAAGTTCATCCTTCCATCGTATCATAAATATCTTGTAATTTTAAAATATCAGTATTTAAATCTTCGGTAATTTTAAAAAAATTCTTATTAGTTAAAATGAACTTTTCTCGTTCTTCACGATTTGGTTTTGTTAAAGTAATTGTTGTTACATCTGGATTATGCAAATAAAATGACGTTGGCAATTTTCCAACACTATTAGTGATAAAAATAATAGCTGTATCAAAATCAATTATTTCTGATTGATCAAATTTTTTATCTCGAAAAGCTTTACTTAATGAAATTAAATTAACACGTTCTTCTTCACTTAAGGTCTGTTCATTAGAAAATAAATAATCAGAAAAGTCAGCAATAAAAGCAACTTTTTTAGAACTTGCAACTAACATATTACGACGAACAATGGTAAAAAATTCTGCTAAAGTTGGAAATTGTCCCGTTGGACCATTCTTTTCTTCATTTGCATTTTTAATTACTTCTCGACCAAAATCATATGCTTCACCTTCTTTACTCTTTTGTTGTTTTTCTACTGTTAATGTTAAATTTTTCAGATTTCCTCCGCTTAGACCATCAATCCGGTCTCACATAAAAATATCATTAAAGCCTTTTTCTCTTAATAATCCAAATAATCGATCTTTTAAACCAACATAACCACTATTTGTTTGATAAATATCATTAACATTGCCTTCAAGAATAACACATCGTTTAATTCCAATTTGATTTTTTAACTTATCTAAATTACTTTTTACACTCATTTATAGTCACCTCTAACTATTTCTTTAATTATAATGTTTTTTAACCTAAAAATGTTAATTATTTCTTTTTTGATTTACTATCAATTTGAATCTTTGCTTGATTAATAATTTTATCAGGATTTAAATAAGATTTTTTCATTTCTTTTGATAAAGAAACATCATACATTGATAAATCGTTAATAAACGGTTGTTCATCTATATCATGTGCATGACCTTCATAACCTTCGAATTTATATGTAAAGCGCCCATCTAAATATACTTTAAAAATTGCCTCTTCTCCGGTTACTTTTTTTGCGTAAACAATAACTAAACTATCTTCATTTTCTTTCGTAATACGAATATCATTACTATCAACAATAAAACCACGTTTTTGAATTGCTTGTAAAATTGATATAATAGCATGTTTCCGCGCTGATTCATCTAATTGTTTATTAATAATTTGATTTTGTAATGCTAAAGCTTTTGCGTTTAAAACAGTAGTATCAGCTGCTGGCATTTGGGCAAATTCTTCTAATGTTGGAGCTAATTCTGTATTAACAAATTTATCATCACTAATTTGTTTTTTAAAACTACTAAGATATTGTTTTTTCAAAAAATCAGTTGAAGTATGATAATTTTTAACTTCTGTTTGAACAAGGTCAGAAATATCCTCTGGGTTTAAATTACTGAAATGATTCTTATTTGTTTTAAAAAAATTCATAATAAAAGCTTTTGATTCATTATCATCAAACATTGCTATTAATTCATGTTCTAATTGTTGATAATTTAAATTAACTCGGTTTTTTAAATTAGATAACCGTTGGTTTATTTCATCTTCAATTACTTTTATTTTCAAAACTTCAATTTTTTGTTGAATTTCTGCTAAACGAAGGGTTTTTTGTTCCAAGAAAAAATTAACTCTTTTTGCCAATTCTAATTCAACATGTTCAACTTTACTAAATTCTTTAACTAACGGTTTATCCTCTAAATCAGTTAAAATTTGATCTAACTCAACTAAATATTGTTCAATTTGTTGACAATTTAACCCACTAGCATCAATTTCTTGTAATTGTTGTAATAATAATTTTAAATTATCTTTAACAAAATTAATATTTAAATTTAATCGTTCAATCTTTTTTTGGTAATTATACATTACTTGTTCAACACTCATACTCATTTATATTAACACCTCTTCTAATTCAAGTTTTATTTTTTTTAAAGCATCTCGATTTTTATTATCATTGTGTTCATTTCTTGCTTTCTCACAATATAAATATAATGTTAATTCTTGATAAAGTTGCATAATTTGTTTATATTTATTTTTATCAAACACATCTTTTAAAACAAATAATTTTTCATTAATATGTTGTACAAATTGATGTTTTGTTTTTAAAAGTGGAGTAATTTTTTCTTCCATTAAATTCATTAAATATAATGCTGCTTTATCAAAAGAACATAAATTAAGATATTCCTGAAATTTGCTTTCAGAATTAAACATATTTTTAAATTTAATTGCCTTATATTTTATTTCTAATTGTGACAAAGAATAAAGTAATTGAATTATTAATTCATTACTATTGTTAATATTCTTGCAACGTTCTTTAATAATCTCAACTTTATCTCATATTTTTTGTCAATGCCGTTGTAATCCACTTGTTTCTCGCTTTTTCATTTCTTTACAATACTTAATATATTCTTCAGCATAATTATATAAATTAATTAATAAAGTACTATTTTTTTCTAAAGTTGTAGTTGTTATTGCATCAAATAATTCACGATGTAAATCATTATTATTGATTGCAAAAAGAAATTTATCTAAAATTGCAAAAAGATTTTGATTTCAAATTTTTTCAATAATTGATGAATCTGCAATATTAGTTAATGCTAATAATTGGTTTAAAGAAACATCGTTTTTGTCATAAAGTTCTTGCAACATATTTAAAACTTCTTTATTTGATAATAAAGTATTATTAGTTAACACTTGATAAGCTTTAATAATATTTTTTTGCAATTTTGCTTGTTGTTTCATAATGACAATTAAAGTTTTATGCATTTTATTAAAATAATTTGGTTTTAAATTTAAATTACTTAAAATTTGTTCAGATTGATATAAAACATTAATTTTATTATTAAAATCATTTATGGTCATACTTTTCAATATATTATCAAAAGTTTCTTCATTATTATTTAAAATATCAATTAAATAACAGTAAATAAAAATATTTTCAATTTGATTATTATGAATTATTTCATAAATATTTGCCTGTTGACGATTTATTAAATTTTTTAATTCCTCTAAAATTTTATTAAATAACATCTGACTATACTTCGGAAGAAATTTTTGTGCTGTTATAATATTACGGTTTAGCATAATAAGTTCTGTTGGTTGTAATATGTAAAGTTCAGTCTCATTTTTATCATTGATGAATAAAGTTAAAAAATTATCATTAATTGTTAAAATCGCACTAGTTAAATAAAAAATTGGAATTGAACCAGTTAAATCATGCATTGTAGTTGTCTGCTCAGCATTAACAAAAATAATACAACTAATATTATTATCATAATAATATTTATTATCTAAGACTGCTTTTGGTTTAACACTTGCTGCATTAATAATTATAATTCTCGGATTTATTAATGTAGAAGTAATATAACGCGGATCTTGTTGATAGTCACTTTCTAATATATTTGTTGCTACTTTTTGAAAATTTAAATTAAAATTATCCCTTAAAGTTTTAGCCATTTCGGTTAAAAAATAATCAACAATTTTTGTTTTTAAATTAACATTATCTTCAATAATTTGTTGCAATTGGTGGTCATTAATAATTTGAATTTTAATATCTTTAAAAGTGGTTAGGGACAATATAACTTCTTTTTCTTCATAAGCCTCAATCAATAAATTGTTAATTTGATTAATATTATAGTAGATTTCTTGCCTCTTATTAGTGCGAATTGAAGTAAATGTGGTATCAGCATTAAAAATATTATTTTTATTAATATTTAACTTGTACTTTTCTAACAAATGAAATAAATCTTCGCCATTAATAATTGGTTCTTGTTCTGGAACAATAATTAAATCATTGCTATTTTTTTCTAATAAAGATAATTGTTCATTATTTATATATTTTTCGTCCGAAAAAATATTAAAATCAAAATTAATAACTGCTTCACGATTACTATTTTTACTTAATAAATAGCCCTGTTCTAATGCCGTTAACGTTTCTTTTGAAATGTAAAAAATTCCAATTGGTCGATCAATTCAATCCTGTTCAGCAGAACTATTTGCTAAATAATTTAATGATGTTTGCTTATTAATTTCAATAATATTTTTTTTTTCAATTAAGTTCTTTAGACATTCTGCATAAATTTTAAAATTAAAAATTTGTAATTCATTCTGTAAAATATCAGCTAATGTTTTTTCTTTATTAGGGTAATTAGTAATAGCATTTAAAATTACATACTGAAAAAAAGCTAGTTTTTTTGGTGTTTGATAGCTAACTATTGTTTTTAATTTTTTCCAATTTTTATAAACTTTTACCATTCCTAATTTCATGTTTTTACCTCGAATTCTTATTATAATAAATCTTTTGCACTTCAAACAAGACCATAACTATCAATAATTCGTAAAATTTCATAATATGCTTTAATTGTTTTTGTAATATTTGGATTAGCAATTGTTGGAATTTCAATATCAATATTAGTAAAAAAACTAACTGCTCCAATAATAATTAACATATTTTTTGCTCTTGAAAATGCAACATTTAACCGTTCGTATTTCTTAATAAATTCTTTATTAGCATTTAATTGCTTACGAGGATTGCGAACTGTATTAACAATAACAATTTCGGTTTCTCGCCCTTGATAATCATCAACTGTTGAAACTTCTACTTTAATATTTTTAAATTTTAAACTTTTAATAGCTCTTCGTAATTTTTTAACATGTAGACTATAAAAACTAATAACTGCAACTTTAGGTTGTTTTTTTAATTTAACTGTTAAATTATTATATCCTGCTTCAATTAATTCTAATGTTTTTATTGTTAAATCAACTTCTAATCAATTAAAAAGACTCGTACTACCACTTTCACCTTGTTCATAAACAAAATTCATATTAGTTTTATCTTTTGATGAATCAATTCAATAAATTGCTTTATTACTATCAAAAATTTTTAGACCATCTTTATTTTCAACAATAATATAATGTTGTTTTTCATTATTTTGATTAGTTTTATCACCTAACTGCAACTGATTTTCATAAAAAACATTTACAATTCGCATAATATCTTCATGACTACGATATTGATTAATTAGAATTTCTTTTACTGAATCATCACATTTTGAAATAATTTTTTTAAATAATGAATTAGTTACTAATTCTAAAAAATCATTATAACTATAATTTTGGTCATAAATTTCATTAATTAACGCAACATCTTCTTCTTGATATGGCATAAGTGGTGGCAATTGCCGATAATCACCAACTAAAATAACAGTTTTACCATATACTAATAGCATAAAAATTTCCATTGGTGTTAACTTACTTACTTCATCAATAATAACAACATCAAAAGCAAATTTTTTAATATCAATATCAGAAATATTATAATCCCGTAAAACTTTATTTTTACTTTGTGCATATGATTGGTTTGAAGTCGCAGTCATTGCAACAACATTGACACTTTCTTGTAAAAATTGATTAGCATAATTAATTGTATCTCGTTCCATCGCCGGTGTGAAATGATTAGTTTCAATATTCTCTTGTGTTAAAAAATCTGATATCTGATAATTTTTATTTAAAAAGGTAATCATATTATTTACAAAATTAAACTTTGTTGCTTTTTCTTGGAGAACAAAATTAAGGTCCTGTTCAATTTTATTAATTTCTTTATCAATTTCATTAATTGTTCCACTAATATCTTTTACTACTAAATTTAAATTAAAAATTGTATTAATACTATTAACAATGTTTTCAACTTCAACTTTTAGAGCATTAATTTTATGATTTAATGTTCCAATTTCAATTTCTAAATAAGAAATTTCTTGCTCATATTTATCTTCATTAATTTCACTAATTTTGTTTTGATTAATAACACTTTGTTCTTCATATTGCTGTAATAATTGTTCAAGGTCATTTTTAAATGCTTCTTGCTCCTTTTGAAACACAATATTTTCTTGTTTTAATATAACTTGATTCTTTAATTCTAAAATTTCATTTTGAACAGCAGTTAATTGTTCCATTCAATCATCATCACGTAAATCTTGACTAACTTGTTTTAATATTGCTAATTCTATCTCCTTATCCTTTAACAACCTATTATCAGTAGTAATTGTTAATAGTTTTTTGTATGTTTCTGTTAATGAATATGAATCATCAATTTGAAAACCAATTTTTTTTTGCAACAACTCCCCAAAATGTTTATTAAATAATCGGACAAAATCCGGAGTTGAAGTAACTATTCCAGCTCAATTAATATTAACTAAGAAATCTAATAGATTACGAATATTATTAATATCAATTGTTAATTTTCGATTATCATCTAAATATTGCAATTTTTGATTAATGATTGTTTCCCGCTCAGTAACTAATGTATTTAACTTTTGAGTATAATGATTGTAATCATTAATTTCTTTTTCTAACATTTTAGCATTTGCTTTTAATTTTTGTAGTTCATATTTTTGATTTTCATAATCACTTCCAATTCCATCTCATTTTGTTAAATATTGTCGTGATAAATGAGCATAAATAAAACGATAATTATTAAAAATTAATTTATCTGGATTAAAATCATTAAAACGATTTTTTTTACGAACTTCATCACTTGTTAAGCGTAAAGGAACCAATAAAGGTGTTTTAAATAATCTTGTTAAAACATTGTCAATTGCAGTATGATTTTGTGAAGAAATTAAAACTTTCTTTCCTAATTTAGCATATTGATAAACTAATTCAGCAATAAATTCAGTTTTCCCTGTCCCTGGTGGACCTTGCAGTAAAAAAATATCTTGTGAGTTTAAGGCTTTTGTTATTGCTTTCTGCTGATTTCCATTTAAATTATTTGAAGCAAAAATTAATTGTTCTTCCATAATTAAGTTAAATTGTGTCTTTAATTTAATATCTTCAATATTAAAGATATAATTAATTAAATAAGGATTTGCAACATCATTTTTGCTAATTTTATCTAAAATAACATTACTACGTCGAAGTAAAGTTGAGTCCCCTTTTCCAATATAAGTTAAATAACCATAAGAAGGTATCATTTTATTTAATTCATTAAATGATATTTCATCCTCATTTTTTATTTCATAAAAGCAATTAACAATTTGATACTGCTCTAATTGATTAATAGTTACTTTAATTGTTTCATGGTCAATATCACTTTCTTGCATAATATTATTTTCAAGCATATATATTTTGATTAATTCTTTTTTAAAATCATAGATATTTTTTTGCTGCATTTTTGTTTCAGAAATATTAATCCCTAAATCATAAATATCTGCTCTATCTTGAACATAACTTTCACTAAAATTAAAAGAAAATAGTGTTAATGGAACATCTTTTTGATATGTGCGATTAATTTGTAAATTAGCAAGACTTAAATTGCTTAATTTCTTTAATATTGAATATTTATCTAAATTATCCAACAATAGCTCTAATTCTACAATAATTATTTCTTCAAATAAATGACTAATTGTTAAATTTTTATTAGTAAAAGTTTTTTTATCAACATATCAAAAATTATGGGATAAAAATCTTACATCATGAAATTTTTCACCAATTGGAACTGTTTTTGGAATTTTAATATATTCTGTTAATTTCGGGTTTAAATATAAACAAGAATTATGACGCTTATATTCTAAGTTTTGTTCTTGAAAGCGTAAATATTGTAACCATCGTTCTTTTTCTTCAGCAAAAGATGAAGTCAAAAATTTCATATTTGCCATAACATTTGAATCAAAAATAGTTCGTAATTTTGCTTCATCAATCCGAAAATTATCAGCAATTTCAAGCACTACTCCAGTAGCTAACGTTTCAAATTCTTGTTTTCTCTTTTCCATTGCTGTTAAAAAAATATTTTTAACATTAACAATGCCAATTTCCGGATCAATATCGCCTAAGATTGTTAATGATAAGTTTGAATCGAACATTTGATCTAGCAAAGTAATTGATTTAAAACGAATTAAAATATCATAAAGCTTCTTTTCTGATCCTTTTTTATCTTTTTTAATTTTTGCCTGATCATTAATTAAACAAACAAAAAAATCAGCAATACAAATATTATGCTTTAAAAAAGTATCTAGGCCTTGAACTGTTGTAATATTTTTTAACCGAAGGTTTTTAACATCATCATCAGTAAATTTACTTTTTGGATTTGTTAAAAAATACAAATTTAACAATAAATTCTTATTATTATATTTATCACCCTGAATTGTAAATTCTATCAATGTCATTTGTTCACCCTCTTATCTACGTAATAATTATACTAAACTTATATTAGATAACAAATTAAACTAAACAAATTAAAAAAGTACATTGCAAAGCAAAATGTACTTTTTTGAAATCTATCTTTTTGAATATTGCGGTGCTCTTCTAGCCCCATGTAACCCATATTTTTTTCGTTCTTTAATACGAGCATCACGAGTTAGCATGCCAGCGTGTCTCAATAAAGTTTTATAATCTTGTGACGCTTCAACTAGGGCTCTTGCAATTCCTAATCTTGTTGCGCCAGCTTGTCCGGTAAAACCACCACCAAATACTTTAACACGAATATCAAATTCTGATTTTGAACCAGTAATCTCTAAAGGTTGTTCCAAATCTTGCACTAATGTTGCATATGGGAAAAACTCTAATACTGGTTTCCCATTCACAACAACATTCCCTTTACCAGGAGTCAATACAACTTGGGCAATAGAAGATTTTCTTCTTCCTGTACCACGATATATAACTTCTTGTTTTTTTGCCATATTTTCTCCTTTTATTTATTAGTTAATTCTAATTTAATTGGTTGTTGTGCTTCATGTGGATGTTCATTACCAGCATAAACAAATAAATTACGGAATAATTTACTTCCTAATTTATTTTTTGGTAACATTCCTTTAATTGCGTGTTCAACAGGATAAATTGGTTTTTTTACTAACATATCCTTTGCTGTTGTTCGTTTTAATCCCCCAGGATGTTGTGAATGATGATAATACATTTTACCATTTAATTTATTTCCTGATAAATTAATTTTATCAGCATTAAGAATAATAACATTATCACCACAATCAACATGTGGAGTATAAGATGGTTTATTTTTTCCTCTTAAGATCATTGCAACTTTACTTGCTAAACGTCCTAAAACTAGACCTTGAGCATCAATCACATATCATTTTTTTTCAACTTTAGTTGAATTTAAGATAGTTGTTTGTCTCATGTCACTGCCTCCTCACATCATTCCGTACCAGGGTCTAATGTATAAAGCAATAATATTATAACTAAAAATAATAGAATAATCAATATTTTAACTTGTTATTTCTAAATTTAATTACTCTTGTAATTTTCAAGTTGAGTAAATTGGAAAATCACTTAATAAGTTTTTTACTTATTCTTGATATTTAACAATATTATTTTCAGTTGGTTCTTTTAAAACATTATAAATTATTTCTCCAATTTGTTTAAATTCTTTGCTCCCAAAACCACGTGTTGTCATAGCTGCTGTTCCTAACCGAATCCCACTAGTAACCATCGATGATTCTTTATCAAATGGAATCATATTTTTGTTGCAAATAATACCAATTTTTTGTAGAATTTCTTCCGCCATTTGCCCCGAAATTCCTAAACTACTTTTAACATCAACCATTAATAAGTGGTTGTGTGTTCCATCAGTTACTAAACGCAGATTATTTGCTTTTAATGTTTCTGCTAGGACTTTTGCATTATTAGACTTCTTGCATAACCTAGTTATTTTAAAATTCCTATAAAATATATTTAAAATAGAAATTATAGGAATCTAAAATTATGAAATTTGATAAATTTGATTTTATTAATGATAAAGAATTATTCCGATTAACAGGAATAAAACAAGCCACTTTTAATAAAATGTTAGATATTTTAAAGGTTGCTGAAATAGAAAAATTTAAAAATTAATTATTATTAATAATAATCAGTAGTAAATAATGAAAAAATGTATATTTAATTAAATAATTAACTATTTTAAAAAATACATTATAAAAAATTAAGTAAGTAGTAAACAAATAACATAAGAAACTAATACATAAATAGCATTTAAATTAAAAATTTGGTAAATTAACTAAAAGGAAAATAATAATAAATAAATAAATAAATAATATGTACAAATTCCTTCACTATTTACATAAACATTTATTTAAATAATTATTTTTATATAGCAAATCGTGAATCAGTTCATGCTCATGCTATATTTCTAAGCCTTCTGTTTATGGCATTTGGTTATAGTATGGAATTGCATACGAATGTAAGCTCTAGAGAATTTACATAATATATTTCCGATGAAATCAACGTGATAAGGCGATATACCCTTCTATGACATTTCAACTTGTTAGTGTGATCTCTCTGAAAGTATTCATCCCAACTGCTATAAGACCTCGACAGAAAATGTACAAATGTAGCAAATGTAGCAAACTTGACGATATAGATCAAAGTCACGTCAGAAATTCATTTTCTTTTAATTTTATTTTATATGTATGTGTATAGTTTTTTTTTTTTCAAGCTATAAACTATACTGTCAAAATAATATTAGTGGGCGTGTCGTAGAATAAATATTTCTAAATATGTACAAAATTATTAGAACTTTTGCATTTTATTCTATATGAACTGCTTGGCGATTTTATACTGATTTTTGATAT
>NZ_MQTY02000058.1:0-6264 GCF_016082285.1 Spiroplasma sp. Moj | reverse complement strand
TTTAAATATATTTTATACGAATTTTAAAATAACTAGGTTATGCAAGAAGTCTACTGTATAACTCAAAAAAAGTTTTAATAAAAACTCTTTTGAATAATTACTAGGTCCAATTTTTCTCACTGATATTGTTATACTTCTGCTAAAAAAGTATTTCTTTAAACAAAAAAAGGTTTTTGTTAAAATTATTAAATTTTCTTTCAATTCATTTTTAACTAAGATTAATTCCTCGTGTTTGTAATAATCCAGCCGCTGCTTTATCAACTACAACAGTAACATCTTGATGCATTTGCAAAGCTGTACAAGGTCATAAGTTACTAATTTCACCTTCAACTAGTTGCTTAACCGCATGTGCTTTATTTGTACCATTAGCAATTAAAATAATTTTTTTTGCATTTAAAATTGATTTAATGCCCATTGACACTGCTTGATGGGGAACATCACCTGGTGAAGTAAAAAAACGAGCATTAGCTTCAATTGTTGAAGGAACTAAATCAACAACACCTGTTAAAGAATTAAAATCTGCTGGTGGTTCATTAAAACCAACATGCCCATTAGTACCAAGACCTAATAATTGTAAGTCAATTCCCCCTGATTTTGCAATTAAATTATCATATTCTTTCGCATAAGCAATATAATTACCTGTCCCTAATGGTACATAAATATGCTTTTTATTAATATTTAAGTGATTAAATAATTTTTCATTCATAAAGTAACGATAACTTTGTGGGTGGTTTGGTTCTAAACCAATGTATTCATCTAAGTTAAAAGTTGTTACTTTACTTCAGTCTGTCTTATTTTTTTTATAATCTTCAATAATATATTGATAAGTTGTTTCTGGTGATGAACCAGTTGCTAAACCAAAAACAACTTTTGGATTTTGCTGCACATAATTTACAAAAATTTGTCCAACAACTTTCCCAATTGCATTTTTATCTTCAACAATAATTAATTTCATTTTTTATTCCTCCCTATTGTTTTATAATTTATTAAAATAAATTTCTATTTTTGTGTTAAATGATGTTGTGAATAAGCAATTTCACCTTCACATAAAGTCATTAAAACTTTTAAGTCAGCATCTAACACAACTAAATCTGCTAATTTACCAACAGCGATTGAACCAGTCGTTGAATAAATTCCTAATTGTTTAGCAATATTAGTGCTAGTAACTAATGCTAAATCTTGGAATGAACAATTAGTAAACTGCTGAAAATTACGAACACAATAATCATAGGTTGCAACTGACCCCGTAATTGTAGTTGTGCCTTTAATGACAACTTGTTGTCCAATTTTAACAACTGGCAATTGCCCAAATTGATATTCATCATCAGGTAATCCTTTTGCAAACATTGCATCAGTTACTAAGCAAATTCCTTTTGCTCCTTTAATTTTATAAGTTAAATTAATGATATTTGGATTAATATGAATTCCATCACTAATTAATTCACATAAAATTTCATCAAAATTTAATGCAGCAGGAACAACACCAGGCTGACGATGATCATATTTGCTCATAGCATTATATAAGTGTGTTACATGGTGGACTCCCATTGCTACTCGTTTTGCGACTAAATCATATGTTGCATTTGAATGTCCAATTGATGGTAAAATTTGATGTTCTAATAAAAACTTTGTAAAAGTACCATTTTCTTCTTCAGGCGCATATGTGACAATCCGAATGTTATTACTTGAAGCTTCTATTCATTTTTCTAACAGGTGAATGTTTGGTTCTTGTAATAATGTTTCATCATGTGCACCTTTAAAATTATGGGAAATAAAAGGTCCTTCTAAATGGACACCAATTTGTCGTGCTTGCGGGCCCTTATTATAATTTTTCATATAATCTTGATATACCGTTAAAATTTTTGTTAAAGTATCATCACTGCCAGTAATAATTGCTTGGCAATATTTGGTAATTCCTTCTTGTGGTACTGCTTGAGCAAATTTTTGAAAACTAGCAATTGTGCCTTTTTCAGTATCTTCACCATATCCACCATGCACATGACAGTCAATAAAACCAGGCATAATAATTGCTTGTTGTAAATCATAACCTCTTTGGTCAGTATGACCTGCTGTAATTTTAACAATTTTATTATCTTTAATTTCAATTCATCCATTTGAAATTACTTCTTCACAAATTATTTTCGCATTTTTTAAAATCATTTTGTCTTTCTCATCTTTCTATCTTAAAACTTAAAATTTAGTGGTAGTTTTTTAAGATCAAAGGTAACTTTCTTATGCCCCAAGCAACGATAAAGCAATGCTAAAATTAACATATGATTATTTTCCCGAATCAAATAAGTTTGCTTTCCAACCGTAATTTTAACACCAATATCAATAAATTCAACATTTGAAATATCTGTTAAATTAAACTGAACTACTTCCTTATTATTATTCTTATCTAAACCATCAATAATAAACCGCTTATTAGTAATTAATAAAACACCCTTACAAAAAAACTTAATATCTTTATGGGTTGTAAAAAGATGAATATTAACAGCATTATTTTTAAAATGGCACTTTTCCTTTGATTGTAAATCAAATGCCACTGGTAAAACTTTTAAGGGACGTCATAATGTAAAATTAACTTCTTCAACATTATAAATAAACTCTTGTTCACGACCAGTTAGAACTAAATCTAATTTCCGTTGATATTTATAAAACCGATGAATAAAATCTTGGGTATAAGCAAAATTTTTTAAAATTCAACGTTTAAAAATTCAATATTTAAAATTACGGAAATTCTCAGTTCCCATCTTTTTCTGATAACGGTCTAAGACAAAGCAAAGCGTGGTTTATATTTAAAATTGTCTTCATTTAACGCAAACTTTCACTCTTCACGTTTTAAATAAAAGGTTATATCTTTTGTCAATCTTGAAAACATTCCCATCACCTTTATTAATTATATAACAAAAATAAAAAACTCTAAACTAATCTACGATTAATTTAGAGTCTAGGGTTATTTTTAACTAAATTCAATGGTGGTTCAGGACAGAATTGAACTGCCGACACTTTGAGCTTCAATCAAATGCTCTACCAACTGAGCTACTGAACCACGATTGGCGGTCTTGACGGGACTTGAACCCGCGATCTCCTCTGTGACAGAGAGGCATGATAACCACTTCACTACAAGACCATTGGTTGCGGGGGCAGGACTTGAACCTGCGACCTTTGGGTTATGAGCCCAACGAGCTACCACTGCTCCACCCCACAATTTTAATACTATCATAACTTAACTTTTAATTGCAAGTTTTTTTAAAAAAATGGCGGAAGATGAGGGATTCGAACCCCCGCGCGGCTTTCACCGCCTGTCGGTTTTCAAGACCGATCCCTTCAACCAGACTTGGGTAATCTTCCAAAAAATGCTCGGAAAGCAACTAAATAATAAATGGTGGACCCTACTGGACTTGAACCAGTGACCATCCGGTTATGAGCCGGATGCTCTAACCAACTGAGCTAAGGGTCCATGGTAGCGAGAAAGAGACTTGAACTCTTGACCTCCCGGGTATGAGCCGAGCGCTCTAACCAGCTGAGCTATCCCGCCATATCAAGTTTAATTGCTTTACTAAAGTTAATGGTGGACCCGAACGGGATCGAACCGTCGACCCCCTGCGTGCAAGGCAGGTGCTCTCCCAGCTGAGCTACGGGCCCAAAATAGTATAAAAAATGGTCGGAAAGACAGGATTCGAACCTGCGACCCCTCGGTCCCAAACCGAGTGCTCTACCAAGCTAAGCTACTTTCCGAAAAAAATAACATTTAAATAAATGGCGCGCCCAGAAGGATTCGAACCCTCAACCTTTTGATCCGTAGTCAAACGATCTATCCAATTGATCTATGGGCGCATAAGAAATAAAGCAGTATTTAAATGTTGAGCAGATTTAAATGGAGGCACTAGTCGGATTCGAACCGACGATCGGGGAGTTGCAGTCCCATGCCTTAGCCACCTTGGCTATAGTGCCATAAAATCTAAACCCCTACTATATTATCATATTCATAATTCATTTCAAGATAAATAAATAAAAAAATAATTCATTCTATTATTTTTATTTATTCTACAGCAATTAAAAACGGGTATAATGTTTGATCACCATCAATAAATTCATATTCAACATCAAAACTTTCATCTAAATATTTTCGAATTGCATTAATATCGCGTGTTTCTGCTTCTTCACCAGCAAAAATTGTAACAATTTCTGTTGATTTTGTAATTGCTCGGTCAAACAAGTATTTCATTGTTCGTGATAAAGTTGGAAATGAACAAATAATTTTTTTATTCATAATTCCCATATATTCTCCTTTGTTAATTTTAACACCATCAATTGAAGTTGTTTTTGCTGAAACAGTAATTGACAAGCTTGTCACATTTTTAAGACTTGCTTTTAATGTTGAATAAATCTTTTTCGGTGTCTCTCCCGGTTCAAATGATAAAGCTGCTACCATTCCTTCTTGAATTGATGTTGTTGGCACAACATAGACATTGGACTTACGTTCAACTTTTGCTGCTTGTTGCGCTGCTAAAATTGCGTTACTATTGTTTGGTAAAATAAAAACATCAACCGCATCAACTGCTTCAATTGCACTTAAATAATCATCCGTTGATGGATTCATTGATGCTCCACCATTAACTGTAAATTGAATATTTAAATCAGTTTTGAAAAAATTAGCAATGCCATTTGATGGTGTGACAGCAATAATAGTGGCCGGATTTTTCAATTGCCGATCAATTTTAATTGTTTTAACATGTTTGGCTGCTTGTAAATTCATATTTTCAATTTTAATATTCTTAAACTCACCATGTTGTTGTAAAAAAGTTAAAATATAACCAGGAAGTAAAGTATGGACATGAACTTTTAAAATATCATTATCAACAACTGCAACAATTGATTTTCCACCTTGATCTTCTAATGTTTGGCGAATTTGCATTAAATTAATTTTATTAATATGCTTATGATCTAACATTACAATTGCTTCAGTACAATAACCAAATTCTTCATTTTGTAAATCCATAACAACATTTTCACCAGTATTTTCAACCTGTTTTTTTCGTTGTGACACAATTTTTCCTGTTTTTCAATATTCTGTAATGCCTTCAAATATTTTTACTAAACCAAAACCACCTGAATCAACAACACCAACTTCTTTTAAAACTGGCAGTAACTCCGGAGTATGATTCAATGACTCAGTTGCAAAATCAACAATTTTTTGGAATAACTCTGGAACAGGAATTTCTTTTTCTAATGTTGAAACATGTTCCGCAGTTTCACGAATTACAGTTAAAATTGTTCCTTCAACCGGTTTCATTACCGCTTTATAAGCAACCTCATTTGCTTGTGAAATCCCTGCTTTAACTGAATCAAAATTTAATTCATCAAATTCTTTTAAACCATTGGCAAAACCACGAAAGATCTGTGACAAAATAACACCTGAATTACCACGAGCTCCCATAATTAAGCCGCGTGCAAAAACATCAGCAACCTTACTAATTGACTCCGAATTGAGTTCATTAATTTCCTTAACAGCATTAGTCATCGTTAAATTCATATTTGTTCCCGTATCGCCATCAGGAACTGGAAAAACATTTAATTTATCAATTTCTGGATAAAAATTATATAAATTATTATAACCGCTGATCAGTGAATCTTTAAAAGATTTTGCATTAAATTCCATTTCTATCACCTTTACATTTTTCATCAATTAATTTCCCTTTTTTAGTTCTCCTAAGTGATATAACTGTAAATCTTGCATCATTCAAATATCTCATTTTAATAAATTTCCTACCTAAATTAATAAGTCTTGAATATTTACATTCACATAAATCATAATATTGTTTGAATAAATATCCAGTTTTTCTAATTCATATTTAATCCTAATTTGTATTTCTCGGGCAATATCTTTAATATTTACTCCTTCTAGCAAAATAATAAAGATATCTATATAAAAATTACGACCATCTTGTCTCAATTTAATTGACTGTGAGTAATCTTTAAGTAGCATTATCACATTATCTTCATTATTTTCAGTATCATCAACCTTTGCGAATCCAGCGACCCCAGGAACTGTAATTACTGCTGCATGAACTAAATTTGCAATTTTAGCTACATTAATTTTTTCAATCATAAAAATCACCACTAAACTAAATTAACATTATTAATTATAACTAGAAAATATAATAAAGCAATAAATTTATTATATTTTCTTGTGAAAACCATATACATTTTAGACCACTGATTTAGTCTTTAAATTAGAATGGAGATTAAAATGAAAAA
>NZ_MQTY02000059.1:0-6264 GCF_016082285.1 Spiroplasma sp. Moj | reverse complement strand
GNCCTAATTCATGCATTTCATAACGTTTATAAATCCTAATTTTCTTGTTTTTAGGATAAAAATTATTAAATTCTTTATTTCATTTCATTAAAGTTTTAATGTTATGTTTAATTACTTCATTTTTATATGTGAAAAATCCAGCTAAAGTTAAATTATAAAATTCATAAATTCCAGTTCCATATTCTTGGCGATATTTTTTCATCATTTTTGCAACAGCAATTTTGTAAGTTTTTGAATAATGGTTATTAATTTTAATTGGTCTCGTTGGTTTTTTAGCTAAAACCAGAAAATTTAATTTTTCTTTAAGACAAAGTTGAATCTTTTTAGCTCAATTTTAGCTCAATTATAAAAAGTTTGTTTTGACTTATAAAATAATTTAATTAAGCTATTTAGTGAATTTTCATATAAATAGTATTTCTGACATAAATTAAAATAATTAATGACATTTTGATAAATATAATTTATTTCTTTTGTAAGTTTTTGTTGTAAATATCATTTTTTTATTTTTCGTTGTAATGAATATAATTCATTTTCAGTTGGAATGCTTGTTACCATATACTTTTTCATTTTAATCTCCATTCTAATTTAAAGACTAAATCAGTGGTCTAAAATGTATATGGTTTTCACNATAATTTGNTANTTTTNANTTGNANTTTNANANTAAACTTTATATTATTATTTTAACAACTTTAAAAAGCAATTTTGGATGTTACGGGAATTAGGTGTGAATCCTAGGCTGTCCCAGCAACTGTAAAGTGGATGAAAGCTAACATCATTCCATTGAGAAAATATTTCTTGAGAAGGAATAGTGAGTAAAGTGAAACTAAGCCAGTAGACCGATCTAAAAAAACATTGGTAAAATACCAATGCTGCACTTATAGTTATTATCTCTGGGGTTAGATGATTAATTATTTATTAGTGAAAACTATTAAATAATAATTTGAAAGACGTCAAAAAGCGTTTTTTAGTTGTTAATTTAAAGCAGTAATCCTATCAAAAAGTATTATTTAAAAGATAATAAATAATAAAATTAATTAATAATTAAGTTTAATAGCATTTGATTTAAATGGTTTTATTTTTGCTATTGTCTTAAACTATTAATTAAAATAATCGTAGAAATTAAACATCATTTATGTGGATATGCAACAATATTCTTTTTCGTGTTGTTTAAATATCTTTACTTTTTAAATAAAAATATCATTGATAGGTATTTATTGGTAATTAAATTAAGCGAAAAAGAGAGGAATAAAAAAATGACACCACATATTAATGCCAAAAAAGAAGAAATTGCAAAAGTTGTTTTAATGCCGGGAGACCCATTACGGGCAAAAACCGTTGCTGAGAAATATTTAACAAATTTAAAATTAGTAAATGAAGTTCGAAATATGTTAATGTATACTGGCAAATATAAAAACATTGAGGTAACAATTGCTGGAAGTGGAATGGGTTGTCCAAGTATTGGAATTTATTCATACGAATTATTTAAGTTTTATGATGTTGATTATATTATTAGAATTGGTTCAGCTGGAAGTTATAATCCAAATATTAAAGTTTATGATATCTTTAATGTTCGTGAAGCATTTGGCGAAAGTAATTATGCAAAAATTGCAGCTAATATTGATAGTAATTTAATTGCTGCAAGTGAAAAATTATTTAATGAAATTGAAACTGTAGCACAAGCAAAAGGAATTAAAACTCACACGGGAATTGCTCATGCAGCAGATGTTTTTTATCGTTATGATGATTCATTAGACTTTACTCATACTCATAAATTAGATGTTGTTGAAATGGAATCATATGCTTTGTTTACTAATGCAATTGTTACGCAAAAAAATGCAGCAACATTATTAACAGTTTCTGACCATCTTGTAACTAAAGAAGTTACTACAGCATTGGAACGCCAAAATAATTTTATGACAATGGTTGAATTAGCATTAGATACTGCTGTTCAATTAATGGGTTAAAAACGAAAGGAGCAATAAAATGAAAATTGCAGTCTTTGGAACCGTTGGAGCAGGAAAAACAAAAGTTAGTGAAGAATTATGTAAACAATTAAACTATAATTTATTTAAAGAACCATTAGAAGAAAATCCATATTTTAAAGATTTTTACCAAGATATGGAAGGATTTGCCTTTAAAATGCAAATTTATATGTTAACAACAAGAATTGAGCAATTTTTCAACATTGATAATTTAGATGATACTGTTTTTGACCGCACAATTTTAGAAGACCCTGTTTTTGTGCGAGTTTCCCACTTATTAAAAATTATGAATGAAATTGATTTTAAAGTTTATAATCGTTTTTTTCAAAATGTTATTGTTCCAATTTTGAAGAAAAAGTTAGGCTTTGATGTCATTATTTATTTAAAAGTTTCAACTGAAAAAGCGGTTGAACGAATTAAACAACGTGGGCGTCAATTAGAATTAGAAACCCCATATTATTACTGGGAAAAGTTAAATGAACAATATGAAATTTTATATCATGAATTAAAAAATGATTATCAATTTATTGTTATTGATGCTGACAGTGATGATTTTTCAGAAAAAATAAGCATTATTATGCAACATTTATTACCTCTTGATAATAAAGTTCCTTGTTTAATTTAAAAAATAATTATTATTAATATTTTAATTTGATAAGGAGGAAATTAAAATGAAAAGCACAAATAATAATATAGAAACAAAAAGTTTAAGTAATTTAAGAATTTTAGGACTAGATCCTATTATTTATAATAAAACTGGCCACCCAGGGATTGTATTAAGTGCAGCACCACTGATGCAAGCAATTTATTTAAATAATTTAATTGCTAATCAGGCAGTACCTGATTGAATTAATCGTGATCGTTTTGTATTATCTCCAGGACATGCTTCAACCTTACAATATGCGATTTTACATTTAGCTGGTTATAATTTAACAATTGATGATTTAAAAAATTATCGTCATATTAATTCAAAAACGCCAGCTCATCCAGAATATGGTGTTACTCCTGGAGTGGATAATTCTTCTGGTCCCCTGGGACAAGGAGTTGGCTATGGAGTTGGAATGGCATTAGCTGAACAACATTTAGCAGCTAAATTTAATAAACCAGATTATAAAATCATTGACCATTATACTTATGTTTTATGTAGCGATGGTGATTTGCAAGAAGGCGGAGCAATTGAAGCAATCCAATTAGCTGGGGTATGAAAATTAAATAAATTAATTATGTTATATGATTCAAATGATTGCCAATTAGATACAAAATGTGATGCTGTTTTAAAAATTGATTATCAACGTTTTTTTGAAGCACAAAATTGAAATTATATTCGAATTGAAAACGCAGATGAGGATCTACCAGCAATTCAAAAAGCAATTGAACAAGCGCAAAAATCTGATAAACCAACATTAATTGAATGTAAAACAATTATTGGTTATGGGCATCCAAAACAAGGTTCACCTATGCATTCTTCACCATTTACTCCCGAGGAGATGGAACAAGTAAAAGCATTTTATGATTTTAATCATCCTCAATTTTATGTTGATAATGATGTTAAAAAACATTGACAAGACACTTTTGCTAAACGAGGAGCAACAAAATATGAAGAATGAAAGAAAAAAATAACTGCTTACAAAGCAACATTTCCAAAGGAATATGAAGAATTATTTGTAATTCCATCGGTTGATTTAAAAGCTTTTGAATCGTTATTAACAACTGATAAAGATAAAAAAGCAGGAACACGAATTATTATGGGTGATGTGTTTAAATATTATCAACAAAAGTGTTTAAATAATATGTTTGGAGGTAGTGCTGATTTGGGAACTGCAACCAAAATTATTGGTTATAATGGTTCATGAACAACATCAACACCACAAAATAATAATGTTCATTTTGGAGTGCGTGAATTTGCTGCCGGAACAATTAGCATTGGTGTTGAATTACACCAAGGTTTGAAAGGATTTAATTCAACATTTTTAATTTTTGCTGACTATATGAAACCATGTATTCGAATGGCTTGTATTCAAAACTTATCCGTAATTTTTGCTTTTTCACATGATTCAATCGGTGTTGGTTTTGATGGAAAATCACATCAGCCAGTTGAACAATTAGCAATGCTACGAAATTGTCCGAATTTAAATGTGTTTCGTCCAGCGGATATTAAAGAAGCAATTGGGTGTTTGAAAGCAAGCGTAGAAGCAAAAAGTGCTCCATCAGCTTTAATCTTATCGCGACAAGATACCCCATATCAATTAGCAGAAACATGTTGAGAACAAACGTTAAAAGGGGGATATATTGTTGTTGCTGAAGATGAGACAAAACCATTGGAGGCAATTATTATTGCAACAGGAACTGAAGTAGCACCAGCAATTGTTGCAGCTAAGACAATTAAGAAAAATATTCGTGTTGTATCAATGCCCTGTGTTGAATTATTTGAACAACAGTCAAAAACGTATCGGGAAAAAATTGTACCAAATAATATAACAAAAGTAATTGCAATTGAATTTTCAAATGATTATGTTTGATATAAATTTGTTGGTAAAATTGGATTAATGTTAGGTGTTGATGATTATGGTTTATCGGGAAGTGCAGATGCTGTTATTAAGTATAAGCAATTAGATCAAACTTCTATTATTAATAGAATTACAGCATATTTAGGAGAATAATGATTACATTAGAAAAACTATTAGAGTATAAAACTTTTTATGTAATTCGAAATCATAATTATGTTGTTGCTCAACAAATTTGTGAACAGTTAATTAATTTACAAGTTAAATGTTTAGAATTAACTTTCACAATTCCTAATGTTGCAGAATTAATTAGTTTTGTTCGTAACAAGTATCCAACAATTTTAGTTGGAGCAGGAACAGTTTTAACATTAGAACAAGCAATGCAAGCAGCAACAGCCGGAGCTCAATTTTTAGTAGGTCCAGTTTTTAATCAAGCAGTTAGTGAATATTGTCATCAAAATAATTTACTGTATATTCCGGGGGCAATGACACTACAAGAAGTTAATAATATTGTTAATGCTAAATGAGAAATTATTAAAATTTTCCCAGCAACAGCATTTAAATTAAATTTTATTCAAACAATTAAAACATTTTTTCCAACAAAAGTTTATATGGCTTCAGGAGGAATTAATTTAACAAATTATGAAGAAGCAAAAAACTTAGGATATGATTTAATTGCTGTCGGTGCTTTTATCACTGGTGATATTAATAGTACAGGTCTTGATATGGAAAAATTTAAAACATTTGAAACAATAATTAATCAATAAAGGAGAAAAAATAATATGAGAGATAATAAAAAAGTAATTTACAATGCGGGTAGTATGTTTACTGAGGCCCAATGAAATACAAGAAAACGTGAAGGAGATATGTTGCGTGAAATGTTTCCAGACTTTATTATTGGAAATCCAGTTGATTTTGAAACAAATCAAAAAGAACGTCCTACAAATAAAGCAATTTTTGAATTAGATTATGTTGGTTTAACTGAAGCAGATTATGTTATTTTAGAATTAGATGGTTGAGATTCAGGAACTCATATGGAATTTGGTTTAGTAGTTGAACAAGCAATTCATAATAAAAATAAATATTTATTCCCAATTATTTCTGACTTTCGTTTACATCAAGGAATTTTAAAAGGAGAATATCCTGGTTTTGGTTTAAACGAAATGATTACAGGAGCATTATATTATGAACCATTAAATAATGGTGATGTTCCTCAAATGACATTATGTAATTCGCATAAATTAGCTTGTGAAGCAATTAAAGCTATTGAAACTGGAAGAATTGAAGAGTATCGAAAAAAATATGATATTAAAGATATTTTTAAAGAAAGAGAAGATACTTTATATCATGGTTTTGATTGTTTTATTTAAATTAATTAATAAATTAATGAAGAGTTATATGATTTATAACTCTTTTTATTATGCTGTGAAATTAATAGAAAAGAATTATAAAAAAATTATTGGATATAAAAAATAAATAGTTAAAGAATAATAACCATTTTATTATTTAATTACTTGCATTTTTTTTATAATTTAACCATGTCAAATTTTAAAACTTTAATGTTTGATTACAACTTTTATAATGAAAAAACTAATTTATATTAATAAAATATTTATTTACAAGAAAGGGTGTCAGATTCAAATGGATACAAATTATGTACAAAATGAACAAGAGAATGTTCAAACCAATGTTATTCAAAATAAAAAGCCAGATAATTTATGTCTAGCAGGATGTATTAGACTTCTTGCATAACCTATTAAAATAATTGTAAATATTTT
>NZ_MQTY02000057.1:0-6300 GCF_016082285.1 Spiroplasma sp. Moj | reverse complement strand
ATTTCTATTTTAAATATATTTTATAGGAATTTTAAAATAACTAGGTTATGAAAGAAGTCTATTATAAAGAGTAGAAAAAACATAAATTAAAAATATAAAATGAAAAAGTAATAAAATATCAATTTTATTCTTTTCAGTTGTGAAAGGGGCATATTAATATTATGGGCTATTTAGGAAAAATGTTTGAAAATGTAGGAAAAATATATTTAGCATATAAAGTAATAGTATGAACTAATAATGTGCGTAAAAAAACTAAATCAGCATGAAATTTTACTGCTGATAAAATTAGCGAAAAATGAAATAGTGCAAAAAATTGGTTATTGAAAAAACATTACTATTGAACTAATTATAATAAATGACTTAATATAAGAACAAAAGAAGAAAGAAAAAAAATTAATGTTCAACAAGATATTGTTATTAATGCTCAAATATATTACAAACAAGTTGAAAGAGAAGCAAAGCGTAAACTTGAAGAAATGAAGAAGATTGCAAAAAGAGATAATATATATGAGTATTTAGAACCTGACTTTAGACAAATTGAAATTGTTTTAGATAATTTTGACATCTTAAAAATGATGTCACATATTTCAGCTTCAAATCAAGTTCTTGCTGATAGATTTAAAGAAATTCTTATTGAAGTTAATACAGCTTCACCTTCACATTTAAATAGTGAACAAATGATTGATAATGATAGAACCGATGATAATGATGAATTTTTTGATGCAGTAGAAGAATTAGAGTCTAATCAAATAGATTATGAACGCAGTTCCTAAGGAAATGTAATAAATAATTTTATAAATATAAAAAGCAATTAAAATTTTAATTGCTTTTTATTGTTTCTTTGTTATTACGAAAAAGACCCAATATTTCCTTTGTTTTTTAACTGTTTTAGGATATAATTAATATGTATTAGTTTTTAGTTTTCTTGAAATGGGTGTTGATAATGAAGAGTAATGATATTAAAATTTTAAAAATTAAACCAATTAAGCAAAGTGCGCATAATGATCAAAGCATTGAACAGCAAGAGTTTACTTTAAATAATGATGCAACTTTTTTTCTACAAGAAAATAGTCATTTTTTTAAGAATAATTATTTTTTTACTAAAACCCAAAATGTTAATCAAAATAGTGCTTTAAATTCATTTGTACAATCACGGAAAATGATTTTAAATTTAGATAATCCAAATGCATTAAAAATTTTATATCATCAAACTGAAAAGTTACAACAAGAAAAAACAAGTTTTCATCACCGATTAAATAAAATTAAATCAACTTTTGATGAAAAAATTCAATTGGATAATGAAGAACATTTATATGAGCCACCTACTATTACAAAAAACATTGATTTATTAAATTTTAATAAGAAAAATAATGATGCTCAATTTAACAATGAACCTGTTGAAGTTAAAATTGATCATACAAAAGTTAAAGCACAAGCTCGTGCTGTTGCTCAAAAAATAATGCAAAAAGATCAAGAAAAATTAAAGAAGTCATTAACTAATATTGATAATAAACAAACTATAAAATCAAAGTCAGTTCTAACAAATCATTTTCCTAAACTTTCTTTACCAAAATCATCGCCACAAAAAGATGTTTTTTTTACTCAAAGTTATAATAAAATACCAGGTCAAAAAATAAATGTTTCGCAAAAAATAACACATAATATGCCTCCAATCCAAGCAAAAAATATTGAAGAAGAAACTTATAATAAAAAGTTTGATAATAAACAAAATGAAAATAAAAAAACACGAAAAGAAGTAGATTTAATTGTTCGTCCTGACAAGGGAAATCAATTTTATGATGAAATTGATACGATGGAATGGGATATAACAAAACGACCAAATTTAGGAGTGGAACAAACAACCAATAAATATTATCATCAAGAAGAAAAGAATTTGGAAACAAAAAAAGTTTCACAAGTTTTATCAGAAAAAGTAAAACTTCAAGATGAAACTTCTCGAGCAATTGAACTTGAAGAAGTAGAGGGAACTTATCAAATAGATAATTTTTATGCTAAGTTATTTAATTCTAATGTCAAAGAAGATTTGATAAAACAAGACAGTAAACTTAAAATAAAACAAATTGGCAGAAGAAAAGCAAAAAACCTTAATCCTAATGTTTTGCCTTTGATAAATAAGGACTCAAAGTCTATTGTTCAAGCAACAACAATGTTTAATAATAATTATCAAATTAAGCAATTACCAAATGGGCGTCAACAAATTACTAAAATTAAGAAAAACAACATTCTTAAATGACGTGATCTAATTGTTTTAATTGCACGGCTTATGGTGATTATTGGATTAATAGTATTATGTAGTGCATTTTTAGTGTTTAATAATTGAATTAATAATTCAGCTTTAGATTTATATAATTTTTTTGTAATTAATTTTGGTAAAATTAATTTTATTACTGTTAATCATCATTATTTTTTCGTGAATCGAATATTTATGTTAATTTTAATTGGGATTTATGCAATTACTGTTGTTCTTCCATTTTGTTTGGTATCAAATTTTAAAATTCAGCTTTATTGTTTTTTACCATTAAGTTTACTTTTCTTATGTAGTGTGATTGGGATTGCATTATATAGTTATTTTTTTATGAACAATATTTTTAATTGGTCCAGTAATATTATGCAAATTATTAGTTATAGTTTTTTATTGTTGGCAAATATTTTAATGTTAACAGCAGTTTTAAAAAGAAAAAAAGAAAGGTCTTAAAATTTATATAGTAAATTATTTAACCAATAGGAAACCAATTTCTTATTTTGGAATTTTTAATTTTCAATGTTAAAATAATAGTACTAATTAATTATTATTTATTTATAAAAAAGGAAGTGATGTGCAATGAAAAAAGTTGTTGTCGGATTATCTGGAGGGGTTGATTCTTCAGTTAGTTTATATTTATTACAACAAGCAGGCTATGATGTAGAAGGTCTTTTTATGCGTAATTGAGACAGTCAATTAAATAATGATATTTTAGGAAATAAAGCAATTAATAATGTGATTTGTCCACAAGAACTTGATTATAATGATGCTGTTAATGTTAGTAAAACATTACAAGTACCATTGCACCGTGTTGATTTTATTAAAGAATATTGAGAATATGTGTTTAAACATTTTATTAATGAATATCAAAAAGGGCGAACTCCTAATCCAGATATTTTATGTAATAAGTATATTAAATTTGACTATTTTTTAAACTATGCAATTAATAACTATCATGCTGATTTTATTGCCATGGGACATTATGCTCAAGTACGATTTAATGAAAAATTACAAGAATATCAATTATTACGGGGAATTGACCGGGATAAAGATCAAACTTATTTTTTAAGTCAATTGAACCAAGGGCAATTATCAAAAACATTTTTTCCATTAGGAAATTTAACAAAAAAAGAAGTTAGAGAAATTGCAAGTGCACAAAATTTAAGCACAGCTAATAAAAAAGATTCAACAGGAATTTGTTTTATTGGAGAACGTGATTTTAAAAACTTTTTACAAAATTATATTCCAAATCAAAATGGTAATATTGTTGATATTGAAGCAAAAGAAGTTGTTGGTCATCATAATGGGGTGATGTATTATACAATTGGTCAACGTCGTGGTTTAAATTTAGGTGGGATGAGTGAACCATATTTTGTGGCTGGTAAAAATGTAGAAAACAATATTTTATATGTTGCAAAAAGTAGTGAAGAAAAATGACTATATTCAACGAGTTGTATTATTACTGATGTTAATTGAATCAATACTTTACATGAAAAAGAATTTAATTGTACAGCTAAATTTCGTTATCGTCAAAAAGATATTCCTGTTAAAGTAACAGTTTTAAGTGATAATAAATGTCTTGTGCAATTTGCAACAAAAGTAAAAGCTATTACGCCAGGACAAGCTGCTGTTTTTTATGATGATGAAGTTTGCCTTGGGGGCGGAGTTATTAATGATGTTTATTTAGATAATCAAAAATTATGATATTTATAAGAAAGGATTACTAAAATGGCTGAAAAAATACGGGGTTATTTAAAATTAATTGTTTTTGAGTCCAATAATGGTTATCGGATTTGCAAATTTCAATTAGAAAATGATAAAACACATTTTATTTTTATTAAAGGATTTTTATCAACTTTACAGCCAGAACAATTATATGAATTACAAGGGGACTTTGTCTATAATGAACGCTATGGTGAAAATTTTGAAGTTAAGGAAATTCATAAACTTTCCCCACAGAGTAATGATGAGGTTTTAAAATATTTAACTAGTAGTTTATTTCCCACAATTGGTGAAAAAGCAGCACAAATAATTATTGATTATTATCAAACCGATGTGATTACCAAGATTAAAGAAAATTTATCAGTTTTACATGAAATTCCGGGTATTAGTGTTAAGCAAGCTAATATTATTGCAAAGGTATTTAAGTCAATGAGCCGTGATGATGAATTAAATCATCAATTTAATCAAAAAGGATTATCATTACAAGTTTTATCTTTATTAAGAACAAAATATAATGTTGATCAGATTTATGCTTTATTAAAAAAAGATCCTTATTCATTACTATTAAAAGATAATATTGCTTTTAAAACAATTGATAAGATTTATTTAGCATTTGAACAAGAACCTTTTACTAACATTCGAATTGGTTATTATGCTTGATATTTAGCAAAAGAATTTTGTAATAATAATGGTGATACTTATTTAACGTTAAATGAATTAACAAAAATCTTACAAAAGAATTTTCCTTTTTTAACAAAAGAACAGTTGTTAGTCGGATTAAAATATAGTAAAGAAATTAAATTATTAATTTTTAAGGATGATAAAATTTATGTTGCAGAAATATATCATAGTGAAATTAATATTGCTGCAATGTTAGTTGGTTTGAATACGATTGATCAATATGATGATCAAAAATTAACAGAAGAGTTAGAAAAGTTAACAAATAAAAAACAAATTACTTATAATATTAATCAAGCAAAAGCAATAAAGGCTGCTGTGCATTCTAATTTTTTAGTTATTATTGGAGGACCTGGTACGGGTAAAACAACAGTTGTTGATGGTATTGTTAGTCTTTTAAAAAAAGTTTACCAACAATCAAAAATTGTATTAGCAGCACCAACCGGAAAAGCAGCCAAACGATTACGAGAAAAAACTGGGCAAAAAGCTTTAACAATTCATAAATTATTAAAATATGATGCTTTGACTAATCAATTTTTTTATAATGAAAATAATCCTTTGGAAAATGATATTTTAATTTTAGATGAAGTTAGTATGGTTGATAGTTTGTTATTATCACAAATTGCAAAAGCTAGTGTTAATTTGCGTAAATTAATTTTAATTGGTGACCCAAATCAATTATCGTCAGTTGCTTGTGGTGATTTGTTACGAGATATTATTCAAAGTGATGTTTTTAATGTTATTAAATTAGAAGAAGTTTATCGTCAAGAAGCTGGAAATGACATTTTAGAACTATCTTATGCAATTGAACAAGAACATTTTGAAGGTAATAATTTATTTGACAAAAAAGATTTTACTTTTATTAATGAAAATGATTCACAAACATTATTAACAATTGTTGGTAATTTATATCAAAAACTTAGTGATGAATATGGAGCAGATTATAATGCTATTCAAGTAATTGCCCCAATGTATAATGGTCCAGTTGGAATTAATGCATTAAATACTTATTTGCAAAATCGAATGAATCATGCAAGTGGTCAAAAAGAAATTAAGATTGGGCATCGTTTTTTCCGAGTTAATGATAAAGTTATGCAACTTAAAAATCGACCTGAATTAGAAATTTATAATGGCGATGTTGGCATTATTGTTGATATTAAAAAAGATAAAAATTTAAATGATGTAATCTTAGTAAAATACGATAATGTAATTGCATATAGTAAAGAACTTTATTATGATATTACTTTGGCTTATGCTTGTAGTGTTCATAAATTGCAGGGCAGTGAATATGATAATATTATTTTTGTAATAACAAAAAGTTTTTGAATGATGTTAAAACGAAATCTAATTTATACAGCAATTACTCGTGCTAAAACTAAATTATATTTAATTGGTGAACCATCAGCATTTTTATATGGTGTTAATAATTTACCACAAAAACGGCGAACAACTTTACAAGAAAAAATTGGCATCGTGTAAGTGAAGTGCAACAAATCAACCCCTTTCTGAGTTGATTTGTTGCACTTCACTTACACGATGCCAGGCTTATTTTGCTATCTTAAATCCAACATTTTATTTCTCACCCCGTCATTTTGCAATTACTAAAACAACTGATTATGCTATTATTAAGGCGTTAT
>NZ_MQTY02000056.1:0-6458 GCF_016082285.1 Spiroplasma sp. Moj | reverse complement strand
ATAATTTGCTATTAGTATCTTTTTAAAAATATTTACAATTATTTTAATAGGTTATGCAAGAAGTCTATTTTATAATTATTACATCATAGAATTTTCTTATGGAACCATTTTTTTTATTATAATTATACCACATTTATTCTAAAAAAGGAATTTAATTATATCATATTATTAAATTAAAAATAAATATTTTATTCAAATTATTAAAAATAAATAATAAATTGCATAATTATAAAATTACTGCAAATAATTTTTATTAACCACTAAAATAAAAATCACAAATAAAAACCGCTAATTAGCGGTTTTTATTAATATGTAATTAACTAAAACTTATGTTAACACTACCAGTATAGTATTCTGATTTATCATAAGCAGTAATTGTTCCACCTTTGTTATCAGGGTTAATTTCTAAATATAAATCATTTAATAAAGCACTTAGTCGATTTAACTGGCTAACAAAATAAACACTAATAAACATCATCATTACTTGTAAAATAGTTACTTTTGGTAATTTACCTAAATTTGTTGTTAACTTCATTTGTCCTAAATCCTCTTTTACTATTGGAGGTTCAGGTGGGACAACAGAAAAAGACACTTTAACTGAACCATAATAATCTGTTCTTGGGTTATTATCTTCTGATCAATGGTCTTTTCCTGAAATTAAAGTTGCTCCAGTTTGATCAGGTTCAATCATAATTTTATCAACTTTATCAATTTGTCGGTTTCATATTTCTGATGTTTGTTGCCCAATAAAATACTCACCAAACTTATCTAATTCTGAAATAAGTTGCATATTGTTAAAAATAGTGGCAATTAAAATTGTTTTTGGTCGTGCATCAGTAATTTGTCCTAAATCAATACTCTTTACTTTATCAGCTAAATGGTTTGAAGTTGTTACTGTTTTATTAATTTTTATTGTATTTAAATTTGTTCCATCACTAAAGTTCAATTCATATTGACCATTACGATACAAATCAATTTTATAAATTGGTTTTGATTGATTATTAAATTTATAATTTTTTATTAACTGATCAAAGTTTCATTTTGTTCCTTGAAACAATTGCGCTAATTGCTGGAATAATTCAGGAATAGTTTGTTTATTATTTTGTGGATCAATTGTTTTAAAATAAACTCCAACAAAACCAGTTACTTCAACTGGCAAAACTGGTGGATCAACTGGAATATTATTTCAATTATCATTTTTAGTACAACTAACTACAGACATTACTGGTCCTGAAACTAGAATTCCAACGGCAATAGTTGCTAATAATTTTTTCATTTTAATTCCTCCTTAATCCGCATTCATAATTGCAATCAATGGATTAATTCGATTCATATTGAATCAACTAATTAAATATGCAATAAAGTATAATAATAATCCACTTCCAATTGCAATAAATGGAATCATGACATTCATAAACAGTGGTAAAACTATTCCAATTCGAATTAATATCATATTAGAAATAATTAAGAATAATCATCCAAAGCCAAAACCGGCAATTGTCATTATTACAATAATAGGAATATACATTCCAATAACTAATTTTGTGATATAACGATTTCGATATCCTAATACTTTCATTGTTGCAATAATTGTTTGGTTTTCTGCAATAACAATATTACTTGTTAAAATAATAATCATAAAACTTAATACAAACGAAATTCCAATAATAAAGAAGATAATCCCATTAACTGCTTTTGAAATATTTCCTAAAATTGCTTGTGCTGAAGCAATTGGCATTAAACTGCCAAAAGTACTATTTGCATATGGTGGATAAGAAATTTCACTTCTAATACCACCATTTAAACCATAAAAACTATAGTCACCAAATAATTGACTTGTTCCTAGTCCTGTTTCAATATCATCAATTTTAGCACTATTAGAAATTTTATAATTAAAAATCGGATATTCATTTTCAAAGACAGCAATTCAATTAACTGCACTTTGATGTACGCTTCAATATTCAACAAACTTATTTCATAAGTTATTAACAGGCGTACTTGAATGGTCTTTAATAAATTTTTCTAACAAGTTTAAACTTTCTTTTCTTGATGGTGTTAATTCAGGATTCTTCCTGATAAATGAATTCATTCATTCATTTAAAAACAATTGTAATAAATAATTCCGTGTTTTATCATATCCTAGTAATTGTTGTGCCCTATCTTCATTAATTCAAGCTCGTGGTGAACCATATTGATTAGTAATACCAACAACTGTAAAAGTTTGATTGTTCATTTGATTATTTACTCGATAACTTCCATCAACAATTTTATCGTTTAAAATTGATGGTTTTGTAAAATTTGGGTCAAGTGCGTCAATTTTACTTTCTAAAACATATTCATTATTTTCATCTATAACCTTATTTTTATATTTATTATCACCATTAAACATTAATTTACCAACTCGCCCTTGTGCTTGAGCATCATCACCTGTTACATCACTTCCATCTCAACCTTGTAAAATTTGATCAGAAGTAACACCTTGATTACTATCAACTAATGCTTTGCGAATCAAATACGGACTAATTTGATTTCTAACTGTAACATTTAAGCGTTTAGCTAATGATTCATTTAAAACAATATTATTACTTGCTGTAAATAATTTTTCATTTAAATTCGCACCATTTTTATTAGTTAATGCTTGGTTTTTAAATGTACGATTAATTCCGTAAATCTTAAACTCAATACTATTTAATTCAGCATTAATCATTGTTCCCCGATCATCTGTTAATGGATTAAACGGAATTACTCCGAAGGTTAAATTAAAATTACCATTGTTTTGATTAAATGCTTCTTGCATTTTTAACCGAACAGTTTGCGGAGAACGTGAATATACTCTTTGAATAAAACATTGATTAACATTTTCTACAAAGTAAGCATAAATTCAATTATATAAATCATACATTGGTTTTTTTAAACGTGTATTAAACTCATTTCCTGTTGCTGAATTTAAAACATCATAAAACGATACCGACAATGGTTGTTCTAATGCTGGACGAAAATGATTATTAGCTAATGTAATCGTTGGATTTCCTTCTCCAAAATCTTGTTTATAGTCACTTTGGGTAAAAATATTGTTTCTTAACTTATCATTTAGATTTAAATTTCCTCGTGAATCAAAATAATCTGCACGTTTAATGTTTAAACCAACAGTTTCCCGATATTTTCAATAAAATAATCGAGATTTTTCTAAAATATCAATATGTTCGCGAGCTGTTTCTGTTGTTCGCAAATATTGTTCAATGGTTGATTTTGTTAAAAGATTTAGAGCAAAATCATTGTAATCACCTCATGTTGTACTACAAATTGCTTTGGATAAACCCGGATCACTTGAAGTTAATTTATTACTTTGCAAAAATTCTTTTGAAATATTACCATATAACAATGACCGCATATCATCTGCTTGATAAGTTGGAGCAAAATTTTCAGAATTAATTTGCCCTGTTTCAAAATCAGTAAGATATTGATTAAAATCTGTTGTCATATTTGTATTAGTTAAAAGACTGTTTTTACTATCTCATGGTTTTTGACTTGAATCATATGTTCGCAAAAAACTTGTTGGTAAATTATAAATCGGACTATTATATTCAACTAGGGTTTTATAATTATCTCCTTCGTATGAATAACGAATATTATTTTTTAAGATAATTGGAATTGTTGTTGACATCGTAATCATAATGGTACTAATAATCATCGTTAAAGATACCCCTACCATTTTTCCAATTGAATTAGATAATTGTACTGCTTGAAATCGTGCATCAAATGTTTTGCGAATTGCAAACATTTTATAAACAATTTTTTTAAAACGACCATGTGAAACTGTTTTTTCTTTACGAATTAATTGTAGTGGTGTTCTTGAAACCATCATAATTGTTCCACTAATCATTGTGACACAAGTTAGTAAAGCAAAAATAAATAAAACACAAGTTACTAATGCTAATGGTGCAAATACAAAATTTCCATATGGTAAATTAAAATATGAACCAAATAAATATTTAACAGTAAATTGACCACTAATTCCCGTTCCATAACCAACTATTCCCCCAATTAATGCAATCATTAATGGATAGGAAATATAACTAAAGGTTAATACACGACGACGATATCCTAATGCTCGTAACAATCCATTTTGTGGGCCAGTTGCATCAATTTGTCGACGAACAACTAAAATTAATACAAAGAACGAAATAATTAGTAAAATTGTAATTAAAATATAAGAACCACTAATAAAAGCACTTAATGTTGACATAAAGTATGTAATTCGTTTTGCAAATTCATAACGATTATCTGTCCGAAACGTAGCAATTGGTAAACCAGTTGATAGTGTTTTAATATAATATCCATTTAAACCAATATGTTTTCCCTGGTCAGTATTTAAATAATTATTAATTGTTTGACTATAATTACTTCGCATTTGGTCAACTTTTGTCTGTTGAAATTTTCCAACATAATAAATTTCTCGTTCTAATTGACTTTCTGGAATTAAAATTTGTTTTGTTAAATCTAACTTTGTTACAGGATATTTATTACCAGCTGTATCTTCAACTGTATCTTCAACTAAGCCAAATAATCGCGGATCTAAATATGCAATTCCTTCATTTTTCATATTTGAAAACGGATGTCCTGTATCAATAATTGGTGTAACATAATCCGCTGATTGTCCAAACCCAACCACTCGAAACCAATTTTCATTTGAATATGGTGATTTTGGCAATCATTTATTAATATCTTCTCTTTCATATGAAGTTAAATCAACACCTTTTAATTCACTATCAGCAACTTTAATTGTTGTTCCATATCTATCGGGTTGTAATCGAATAATATCATTAATTTTAATATTATTTTTACGAGCAAACTCAGGCGTCAAATAAATCCAATGCATTGTTTCTTCATTAATCGATAATAAATATTTCATATAAAAACTTAACGGCATTCCATTAGCAACAATAAATTTATCAATTTCTTGATAATGATTTAATGTTACTGCTTTAATAACTTTATTTTTTCCCAAACTAAATGTTCGTGCTTCAACACGATTATAAATAAAATGTTCATTTCGATTTTTTAATTGTTTGTTAATAAATTCTAAAATTGCATTTTGACGAACCCCACTATCTGTAATTTTTTCAAACTGATCTGGTTCCCCATTTGAATTTTTAACATAAGTAGTATTAGTAAAACTAACAACAAAATCATGTTGATTACTTAATTGTTCAGAAATAAAAGTATTATAATTATTCTCTACTCGTTGTTTAGAAACTTCAATAATTGTAAAAATAAAACTAGTCAAAAATACTAAAACAACTAAACCAAAAAATTGAATTTTATTTTTAACCGTGTTTTTAAAATTGTTTTTAAATAATAACTTAAAACCTGTCATTTTTCCACATTCTTTCTTCTTCTCTTTTGTTAATATTTGAATTTAGTTAAAATAAAGATTAGGTGGTGTTGTTTGTTTTTTAAATTGTGTTAATAATTCTGTTTTACGAAGATTATCAACAATACTAGTTTTTTTAATAAATCATTGATTAAAATTATAATTTGGATAAATTATTAATAAAATTGACATTGTTAATTGACTTTGTTGGGGAATAACAATACTAGTTAAAGTACATTTACAAAATGTATAGTAACTAGAAGCAATCACATCATTAATGTTTTTTAAATAACCTATATATAAGCGAAACAATATTAGCATTACAATAAAACTAATAGTAAAAATTGCATAAAAAACATAGCATAAAATAACTAAAAAAGAATATATTGCTTCATATGCAATTATATTTTGCAATTGAAAAATTATTGAAGTATAACCAAAAAATAATATATATGAAATTAAAACAATATTACAAAGTCATAAAATAATAATTTGTCAATTAGAAAATAAAATTAATTTCCACGCTGAAATTGTTGTCTTTTTTAATTGTTTAAAATTAATCAAAATTTGAACTAAAATTCCCATAAAAAAGAGAAAAATAAAACTTGATCAAATAAGATAAAATAAATTTAATGTAATATTTAAAAAACTATAATTACCCGCAATATCAATAATTGAAAACGATGATGAAAATAAAATATAAGCAAGAAAAATAATAAAGAAAATATTAATAAATTTTTGATATTTTTTTAGAACATATATTTTCATTACCATCACCTTTATAGCTTTCATTATATTTTGCTCATATTATTATAACATTATTCCTAAATTAATGTAAAATTAAGTTTAATTAACTAACACAACTCAACATCAAAAAAATCCAATAAACATAAGGGGTTAAAAAAACAGACCCCCATAAAATAAGGGCTTTAGAGCAGTAATTTCCGACATTTTGAATTTATATTTAATAGACTTCTTGCATAATCTATTAAAATAATTGTAAATATTTTTAAAAAGATACTAATAGCAAATTATAATTTTAATTAATTATGTCTTTTATTTAAAAATTTAATATTTTCCTACA